>JBCCLX010000164.1:0-8571 GCA_039026635.1 Pseudomonadota bacterium | reverse complement strand
TCCGCAGAGGTCATCAGCGCGCCGTCGAGCTTGCGCGCCAGCCGGTCCCGCAGATCGCGCCGCGAGGCGAGAACGCCCGTATCGGAGATCGGCGTCCAGGCGATGGAGAGCGCCGGCAAACCCTCGGCGCGCCGCGCCTGCGCAAGCGCATCGAGGGCGGCATTTGCCGCAGCATAACCGGCCTGCGCCGGGTTGCCGATCCGCGCCGCCACCGAGGAGTAGAGAATGAAGTGCGCAGGCCGGACCGCGCGCGAGAGCTGATCGAGGAGGCGCGCGCCGGCGAGCTTCGGGCTGAGCACGCTCTCCAGGTTCTCCGCCGTCTCCTCGCGCAGCAGCCGATCGCTGAACACCGCGGCGGCATGGACGATCCCTTCCAGCGACCCCTCCAAGGGCCCATGCGATCCGATGCGCTCGAAGAGCGCGGTCATCGCCGCCGGATCCGCCACATCCGCCGCAACGGTCTCAACCACGGCACCGCCCTGACGCAGGGCCTCGATCCGCGCCGTCTCTGCCGACCCGGCAGCACCCGAGCGCGAGACGAGCCAGAACCGGCGCACGCCTTGGGCATAGAGCCATTCGACCGTGGCAAGACCGAGCCCTGCGAGCCCGCCTGTGACAAGCCAGGCGCCTGTCCCCAGCGACGGCGCCGTGGGGGTGGGCTCGGGCGTCGTCTCCGCTGCGACGACGATCTTGCCCACATGCCCCGATTTCTGCATCAGCCGCATTGCCGGCACTGTGGCGGCGGAGGGCAGGCGGGCGTAGCCCAACGGGGTGTAGGAGCCATCGGCCAAACGCGCCGTGATCTCGTCCAATATCCGCTCCGCCACCGTTGCCCGCGCACCCATGAGCTGGTCCACATCCACGCCGGAGAAGCTCACATTGCGCCGGAAGGGGCGGAGGGCGATCCGAGAGTTGGCATAGAAGTCGCGCTTGCCGAGCTCCACGAAGCGGCCGAAGGGGCCCAGGAGCTCGACGGACCGCTCCATCGCGGCCCCTGACAGGCTGTTGAGCACCACATCGATGCCGTCCGGAAAGCGCGCCTTGATGGCATCCGCAAAACCGAGGCTGCGACTATCGAAGACGGCCTCGGCGCCAAGACCGCGCAGGAGGTTGCGCTTGTCCGGGCTGCCGGCGGTCGCGAGCACGCGGGCCCCCGCGGCCTGGGCCACCTGCAAGGCGGCCAGGCCCACGCCGCCGGCACCGCCGTGGATCAACACGGTCTCGCCTGCCTCCAGGCGCGCGATCTCGCGGAGCGCATAGTGTGCCGTGAGAAAGGCCACCGGCAGTGCCGCGCCGGCCTCGAGCGAGATCGCCTCCGGCACCGGGATCGCCGCCCGATCCGAGACGATGACGTGGCTCGCGAAGGACTGCGGCGCCAGGGCCACGACGCGGTCGCCGGGGGCATAACGCGCGCCTGGCCCCGCGCGCAGGACTGTCCCGGCGCATTCCATGCCGAAGCTCGCGCCCGCGTAGCCATCCTCCAAGGCCTCGGCCGGCAGGAGGCCTTGCGCCCACATCACATCGCGAAAGTTGAGGCCCGTCGCGGCAACGGCAATCTCGATCTCCCCCTCGCCCGGGGCACGGCGCCGGCAGGGTTGCCAGCGCAGGCTCGAGAGATCGCCTCGGCGCGCTTGGCTGAGGCTCTGCCCCATGCCCTGCGACACGTCTGGATCACCGGGGGCGGGCGCTGTGATCGAGGTCGTGCGCCAGGCAGACAGGCCCGCCGAGGTGACCAAGAGCTCACGCTCCACACCGGGCGCCAAGATCAGGGCCGCGATCCGGGCGGCGTCACGCTCCGGTGCGGCGCAGGCGATGACCCGGATCTCGGCATCGGCAAACTCGTTCCCCGCACTCCGGGCCGCAGCGCGGAGCGCGGCCGCCGGGGCCGAGAGGGGCACGCTCGCGTTGTCCGAGGCGGGCAGCAGCAGCCAGAGCCGCGCCGGCCCGGCCTGAAGCGCATCCCGCATCCTGAGGATCGCATCGGCCACATCCGATGGGCTGGCCGCCTCAAATTCCGGGCCTGCGGCCAGGATCACATCGCCTGGTTTCTCCGGATCGCAGGAGACGACGAGGCCGTAACGGGAAAGCCGCGCAGCAAGCCCGTCAGACACCGTCCCGGCTGCCAGCGGGAGAAGGCGGATCGCAGGCTCGCTTTCGCGCTCAGGCTCTCGCAGCACGGGCTCGACGTTCACCGGTGTCGCGTAGCAGGCGCAACGCATGGCCCGTGCGGCAGCCGTCACAGGATGGGTCCAGAGCATCTGCAGCCGGCCCGCAGCCGAGAGCGTCGATGCCGCCTGCCCCAGCGGCCCCTCCCCACGCCAGCTGGCGAAGCTGGCCCAGTCCGAGGCAACCGATGCGACGAGCGCTCCCGCCAGATCGCGATCCGGCTCGATCACCAGGACCGGTGCGCCGGGGATCAGGCAGGCCGTTGACCGCGCGAGCGCTGCTTCCATGTCCTTCCCCGTGGCGGAGGGCAGACAGAGAAGCGCGTCATAGCTACCAGGCTCCGTCAGCTCGGAGAGCGGCGTCAGCCGGGCGCGGGGGCCAAGCATCGGCTCATGCGCGAGCAGCTCCAGCCGGCCCTCATCGGGATCGCTCACTGTCAGAAGCCCGAGGCGGGGGTGCTGCGCCAGGCGCGCGATCTCCCAAGGCTCCGGCGCGCCGAGGATCAGGACACGGCAGCGCGCACCGGGCGGGCGCGTCTCCAGCAGTGTCGACAACGCGGCCTCAGCCGCGGCGAAGATCGCCTCCCGATCCGGATCAGCCAGGGCGAGTTCTGCGGGTAGGGGCGCTGGCGGCGGTGTCTCTAGCCCGTGGGCGCGCAGCCCGGCCAGGGCATGCAAGACGCGTCGCATCTCGCCCGCCTGCTCGGGCGCGAGGGCGATGAGACTGTCGATCAGCACAGCCATTTCTGGGTAAGGCGCCTCCGTCTCGCGCCCGGGCGGCGGCCCATCGTCCTCGGCCAGCACGCCGAGAAGCGCCTGGGCGACCGCCGACGGCAACCCTTGCTCGGCCCCATCAGCCAGACAGTCCCAGATCCCACGGCGCGCTAGCGCATCGAGGAGGAGGGCGATATCGGTGGCGCTGGCTGGCTCCGAAGACAGGATCCCGCGGGCAATCAGCGGCGCGGGATCGAGGGCGACGGTCTCACCGGGGTCTAGATCGATGCGCTCCTCGGTCCAAAGCCCGGGCAGATGCCGCGGCGCTGGCAGTGGCAGGCGCTGCAGGCGGAGATCCTCGACCGTCGCCACTGGCGCCCCTGCCTCATTGCTGAGGGTGAGATCCACCGCCAACCCATGATCAGAGGCGCGTCGCAGGGTCAGCATCGCCGAGACGGCGACACCGGTGGCGTCGGCCCGGCGAAGCCGACCGAGGCGTATGGGCACCATGGGACCGCCCCCGGCTCCTGCATCCGACCCGTGCTCCGAGCCCTGCTCGATAAGCGCGAGAAGACCATGGAGCGCCGCATCGAGGCTCGTCGGCTCAACGACGGTATCGCGGAGCGGCGCCGGCGGGGGATCGAGCGTTAGCCAGGCCCGGTCGCCCTCGACCATGACATCGCGCAGAAGCCGGAAGGCGGGGCCATACTCCAGACCACGCGCTGTGAGCCGCTCATAGAGCGCGGCTCCCGCGGTCGCTGTGCCCCCGCCCACACCGAGCGGTACCGGCAGGCTCTCGGAAGCGCCCAGGCCCCCAACGCCGCGCACGGTGCCCCGCGCATGCAGCGTCCAGTCCCCACCCGCCTGGGGCCGGCTCTCGATGGTCAAGACGCCGGAGGAGCGGTCATGGATCGTGCGCAGTGTCACCGCCTCCGTCTCGCTCACCGCAAGCCTGGCGAGAATGTCGAGATCGACGAGCTCGGCAGCGCCTGTTCCAAAGACGGCCTCCCCGGCTGCGAGCGCGATATCGGCAAAGGCGGTGGCGGGCAGGAGCGGTGTTCCCGCAACCCGATGGTCGGCAAGCCAGGGGTGCAGATGCAGATCGACCAGCGACCGCCATTCCCCATCGCGCGCGCTCTCCTTGGCGCCCAGCAGAGGGTGCACCGGCGGCGCGATCGGATCGTTCTCGGTGGGCGTATCGGCGACGCGGTAATGGGCAAGGCTCCAGGGATAGGCGGGCAGACCCGTCGCAGCCGGTCCATCCTCGCCAAGAAGGCGCGCCTCCTCAATCGTAGCACCATGGGCGAAAGCCTCGGCGACGATGGCGCGCGGCGTGCCTTCGGAGCGCATGCCGCGTTTCTCGAGCGTCGAGAGAACCGCGGCGCTGCGCCCCTCAGCCGTGACGCTGTCCGTCACATAGCTCTTGAGCACGGGGCGGGGGCCGATCTCGATGAAGACGCCCATGCCCGCATCGCGCAGCGCCGCGACGGCGGGGCGGAAGCGCACCGGCTCGCGAATGTTGCGCCACCAATAACCGATGTCCAGCCGGTCTCCCGGAAGGAGCGCGCCCTCGGTGGAGGAGGCATAGAGCACCGGCGTTTCCTGCGGGGTCAGCCGGTTCAGCGCCTGCATGAAGGCATCGTGCAGGGGATCGCAGGCGGGGCTGTGATAGGGATAGGCGATGTCGAGCCGGCGCACGGCCACGCGCCGACGCTTGGCCGCACGCTCGAACAGCCCGATGCCCTCCACCGTGCCCGAGATCGTGCTGCTGCGCGGACTGTTCTCGCCGGAGAGATAGACGCCGGTGAGCGCCTCCTCCTCGATGATCTCGGCGATGGTGGCGGCATCGCAGAGGGCGGCGGCCATCGTCCCCGTCCCATGCAGCGCCTGCAGGAGCGGCGCTCGGCTCGCGATGATCTGGACGGCTTGCTCAAGCGGGATCGCCCCGGCCGCCCAGGCCGCACAGGCCTCCCCGATCGAATGCCCGGCCGTCGCGTCCGGCCTCAGCCCATGATGCTCGAGCGTCGCAACCAGGCCGGCTTGCAGGGCAAAGAGCATCGGCTGGGCCCGCGTTGCCATGCCCATATGCGTCTCAAGCGCGGGATCGGCGAGCCAGGCATGGATATCCTGCGCCGGATCCTCGGCCCGGAAGAGCTCGGCCACCGCATCGAAGGTTTCCTTGTAGACCGGGTCCTCCTCGTAGAGATGGGCGCCCATGCCGAGGTATTGCGAGCCATTGCCGGAGAAGACGAAGGCCGTCCCGGTCTCCACAGCCAGGCCCGTCCGGCCCACGCGGCTGCGCCCCGTCACCAGCTCTGCGTCGCGACGGAGCCCCTCGACGAGCCGCCCACCGGCAGGGCGCAGGGCCACCACCCGATGTCCGAGACGAGCGCGACGGTGGTTAGCGGTCGTCACCAGGCGCGCCGTCTCCGCGGTATCGGCGTTCTCCAGCCGCGTACGCCAGGCCTCGATTTGACGCTGCAGGCTCGCCTCGCTTGCGGCCGAGAGCAGGAGCGCCTCGGGCTCGCAACCCGAGGCTGCGCCTGCGTCCGCCTCTGGGGTCCTCGTAGAGGCGCGCAGCAGCACGCTGGCATTGGCCCCGCCGAAGCCGAAAGAGTTGACGAGGGCATGGAGCGGTGCGCCATCTGCGAGCAGTGAAAGCGGCGTCGGCGCCGTCGCGACCGCGACGTTCAGCGCCTCGAAATCGATGGCCGGGTTCGGCGTTTCGAAGTTGAGGGAGGGCGGCAGGATCCCGTGGCGCAGCGCCAGGATCGCCTTCATCAGCCCCGCGAGCCCCGACGCAGGCTCGAGATGCCCGATGTTCGTTTTGACAGAGCCGAACGGCAGCGGCGTCTGGCGCCCCTGTGCAAGCGTCTGACCAATCGCCAGCGCCTCCTCCGGATCCCCCACGGGCGTCCCGGTGCCATGCGCTTCGACGAAACCAAGCGCCTCAGGGCTCGGCAGCCGGCGGGCGACCGCACCGATCAGGGAGGCCTGGCGCGCCGCACTCGGCCGCGTGAGCCCTGAGCCCAGCCCCGTGGACATCGTGCCCGTCGCCCCGATGACCGCCAGCTCAGGATCCCCGTCACGCGCGGCTTCTTCCTGACGCTTCAGCACCAAGGCCACCGCGCCCTCACCGCGCACATAGCCATCGGCCCGGGCATCGAAGGCGTGGATCTGCCCGCGCGCCGAGAGCATGTTGGCCGCTGAGAAGCCGATGAAGGCGAGGGCTGCCAGACAGACATTGACCCCCGCCACGATCGCCACATCCACATCCCGCCGCTGAAGCGCCGTGACCGCGTGATCGAGCGCGAAAAGCGAGGAGGAACAGGCCGTGTCGACGGTGTAGCTGGGGCCTTGCAGGTCGAAGATATGCGACAGCCTGTTGGAGATGATGCTGAGGGTACTGCCCGTCATCCCCTGGGCGTCACTGCGGCTGAGATCGGCGTAGAAGTAGCTGCCGTGCTCGGTACCGGAGGCGCCGACATAGACCCCCGTACGCTCCCGCGGCAGGCGCGTGGGCGGCAGCCCGGCCGCCTCCAGGGCCTCCCAGGCCACCATCAGCGTCAGCCGCTGCTGGGGGTCCATCTGCGCCGCTTCCCGCGGGCTGATACCGAAGAGATCGGGATCGAAATCCCAGAGCCCCTCGATCAGACCCGCCACTGCGGAGTAGCTCCGCCCCCGCATCGTGCGCTTTGGATGGTAGTACCGCTCAACCGGCCAGCGATCCGGCGTGACGCGGCTGATGGCCGACCGCCCCTCCGAAAGCAGCTGCCAGAAGGCATCCACATCGGGGCTTCCCGGCAAGCGCAGCGAGGCGCCAACAACCGAGATCTCCGGAAGCCCTTCATCGACTGCCATGCACGTCTCCGCCGATCCGATGGCCCGCTGGCACACCCGTCCGGCGCCCCTTACGCTGCAACGTCACTATGCTGCGCCCAAGACAGTTAAGCCTTTCCTAGCCCCTAGACCGGACGTTGCGTAACCAGGGGTTTTGTCGAGATTGCGGCACCATCTGCGCCGTGTAAAGGCGCGCAAAGACGCGCTTCACGATCGTGAGAGGAGCGACACGACAGGCCCAGGCGCAGCGCCCGGGCCCGCTAGCAAGGCACCGTCAGACTTCCAGATAGAAGCCTTCCTCGATGCGTTCGGCGTTCAGCTCCCGCGTCTCGGGAGCCACGACGAAGGCGAGCATCAGCTCTTCCGGCTGCACCCGGCCGCTGTCGAGCTCGCCGATCCAGTAATTGCGCCCCCCCTCGTCCGGCGCTCGGCCCAGGCCATTGATGTAGAAGGTGTCGACGATCGTGCCGCTCGATGGATTGGCGCCGACCAGAAGTGCAAACTCCTCCGAGGCGATGAAGATGCGCGAGAGCTCGAGAAGCGAGACATCCGCCGCCACATCCACCCAGAAACCAAGCCCGCCAGAGTCCGGATCGCGGTTGAAGGCCAGCTCGTAGACGAAGGCCACATCGATCACGAGCGCATCGGTGCTGAGCTGGATCGTGGTATCGGAGAACTGGACGCGCTCCACGGCGACGAGCACTTGGGACTGGCCTTCATCGGGGCGGAAGCGGAAGCCGACGGGCAGGCGCTCTTGCGCGAAGAAGCCGAGCGGGAGGTCGAAGACAGCCGTATCGAAGCCCGGGCCGCCTTCGTAGCGCCGCCCCGTCGAGAGATTGTCGATGGTGAAGACGTCATCGCCAGGGGTGCCGTTGACGGCCTGCAGCGGCTCATCGACGACGAGGCTGATGACGCCGGTGCTCGCATCGACGTCGTAAGAGTACTCGAAGAGTCCCCCGCCGGTGACGACCGGTGCGGCCGTCGCATCGAAGCCGATGACGCCCCCTGCATCGAGGAAGGGGATGCGATCGCCCGAGGTCAGCGAGGTCTCGTCGACATCGAAGATGAAGCTGTCCTGCGCCCCGTCCTCGAACTGCGCGACGCCTGTGACCGCGAGGCTGTCGAACTGACCCGCCCCTCTGCCATCGACGTCGAAGACGCGGGTGACGCCAGCGCCCGCGCCGACCATCAGATCGCCCTCCAGCGTCGCCGCGCCAATCAGGCTGCCCTCACCCTCGATCGTCAGGTCGCCGTAGAGATCGAGATCGCTGGTAATCGTGCCGCCGAATGCCAGGCTGCCGTTCTCCCCGATCACCACATTGCCGGCCGTCACACGACCGTTCGGGGAGACCGTGACGGCGCCCATGCCACCGCCGGCGCGATCGAAGAAACTGTCGGTCGGCTGGCCCTCGCCGCTGACCCCGCCTTCGCCCGCCTCGCTGTTGATGCCGACGCCCGCTGCCAAAGTGCCGTTGGGGCCAAGCGTCATCGTGCCGCCGGAGCCCACCTCGATGCGGCCCAGATCCCCGGCATCGTCGCCGGTGAAGACGAGGATCGCGCCCGTGCCGTCATAACGCAGGCTGCCGCCATCCGAGATCCGGAGCGACGCATCATGGCCGACCCCGTCGCCCACCGAGACCGTCGCACCCGAGAACCGCCCGGCCTCAAAGCCGCGCGTGCCGGTGATAACCAGCTCGGCTCCAGCGCCGGTGATCGCGACGCTGCTCGTGGGTACCGTGCCACCGGCCGCATCGCCGGTGCCGATGTTCACGCCCGTCAAGCGCCCCGAGCCGCCATCTACCGTGACGATCGCGCCGTTGGTGATCTGGAGCGCGCCATTGCCCTGGTCGCC
>JBCCLX010000163.1:0-8635 GCA_039026635.1 Pseudomonadota bacterium | reverse complement strand
CGATGCCCGGCCCGCCGTGCCACCGCCGTCGAACTCAAGATCAGGGGGCCTCGAACCCCCAGCCCATCGGCTCGTAGCCATGGGCCAATGCGATCTGAGCGGCGCGGCGTTCCTCCGCCCAAATCCGATCTGCCGTCAGCGGTATCTTCTCGGGCAAGCGCGCCTCGATCTCCTCCCGTCCCGCCGCCTCATAGGTATGACCCCGATAGCCTTCGGCCCGCATTGCCGCGACGAAGCTGGCGCGGTCGGCGGCGCGGCCTGCCTCGAAGCGCAGATCGAGGGTGACGATGGTCCCCTCGTCCAGGCCGGTCTCGGCCAAGATCTCCAGCAACGATGCCCGCGTTTCCGCCTCGGCCGCTGCCGGATCCCAGCCCGGGGCGTCCTCGCTCACTCCGCCGCCTCGGTCATCGCCTCCGCCAGCGTGATGGCCCCTTCTGGATCGGCCAAAAGCGCCTTCACGCCGCGGGCGGCCTGGCGGATCCGCTGCTCGTTTTCGACGAGACCGAGGCGCACATAGCCCTCGCCATATTCGCCGAAACCGATGCCGGGAGAGACCGCGACCCCGGCCTCGGCCAGCAGGATCTTCGAGAACGCCATACTGCCGAGTGCGCGAAAGGGTTCGGGCAGGGGCGCCCAGGCGAACATCGTGGCGGGCGGGGCCGGGATCGCCCAACCGGCGCGCCCAAAGCTCTCGATCAGCACATCGCGGCGCGCGCGATAGACGCCGCGGATCTCATCCACGCAGTCCTGTGGCCCATCCAGCGCATGGGCGGCCGCAACCTGCACCGGCGTAAAGGCGCCGTAATCCAGATAGCTCTTGATCCGCGTCAGCGCGCCGATCAGCCGCTCGTTGCCGACGGCAAAGCCCATGCGCCAGCCCGGCATGGAATAGGTCTTGGAGAGCGAGGTGAACTCAACCGCGCAGTCCTTAGCGCCGGGGACCTGCAGGATCGAGGGCGGCGGGACAGCGTCAAAGTAGATCTCGGCATAGGCGAGGTCGGAGAGCACCCAGATCCCATGGCGCCGCGCCAGCCCCACCAGATCGCGGTAGAAATCTAGATCGCAGACCTGAGCCGTCGGATTGGACGGAAAGTTGACGATCAGCGCAACTGGGGCCGGCACGCTGTGGTGGATCGCGTGGTCTACTGCACGCAGATAGGCCGCCGGATCGAAGGTGCCGTCCGGGCCCAGCGCCGGCACATGGCGCAGCGCGCCACCGGCAATCATGAAGCCGTAGGGGTGGATCGGATAGCTCGGGTTCGGGCTCAGGATCACATCGCCCGGCGCCGTGATCGCCATGGCAAGGTTTGCCAGCCCCTCCTTCGAACCAAGCGTCGCGATCACTTCCGTCTCGGGATCGAGATCCACCCCGAAGCGGCGCTGATAATAGCGCGCCTGCGCCCGGCGCAGGCCCTGGACCCCGCGCGAGGCCGAATAGCGATGCGTGCGCGGGCGCCGCACCGTCTCGACGAGCTTGTCGACGATATGAGCCGGCGTGTCCTGATCCGGATTGCCCATGCCGAAATCGATAATATCGCGCCCCTCGGCACGCCAATCCGCCTTCAGCCGGTTCACCTCTGCAAAGACATAAGGCGGCAGACGTTTGATACGGTAGAATTCCTCGGTCATCGGCAGGACCATGGCTCCTCTCTCGGGGCTGGCGCTCTTAGCATGCGTGGCCAGGCGCGCAACGGCTAGCGGAACCTTTGTGCAGCAATCGTGCAGGATTTGGTCGATCGTTGCGCGCGATGTCGAGACTCAGCCACGGGGGCCTGTGTCCCCCTCCCAGTAGCTCGTCTCGGGATCACCGGGATCGACGTACACAATAACCCGATCACCGACGGCCAGATCCCCGAATTCTGAACGCGCCCGCATCCAGGATCGGCCCTCTCTCCCGTCGGACATGCGCCAAACCAGGCGGAACTGCCGGATCTTGTTGATGCGTACGGAGGTCCGCTCGATCGCGAGCACATCGACCTCCAGCCGCTCGCCATGGTCGCGGACGCTGATCGCATGCCAGGTCGAGATCAGGTTCGAGCCCGCGACGCCGAGATAGAGCGTGACCATCAGCATGCCGAAGATGAGCGCAACCCGTGCCCCCAGTGTCCGCAGTCCCGGCGCGATGGCCACGACATCCGGGGTTTCGGGCAGATAGGTGACGGGGATTTTCTCGCCGGTCTGCACGCGCATGTAGTCCCTGCGCGGCACGGGGCTGCGCGCCGAGACGGTCTGCCCCTCCGCAGTCTGATGCCGGAAGGAGAGGAACCAATCGGTGCGTCGGCGCCCGCGCGGCCTCAGTCGCGGCTCCTCTGCCTTGCCGGTTACGATGGCATCCGTCTTGACGCCCTCGCGGATAAAGCGCCGCGTCCGCGCCATGGCGCTGAGCGCAACGGCGATGATGATCGCGCCGAAGATGCCGAAGAACAGCGTCACGAGTGCTGCCGTCCCACCCAGGGCATGCCAGAGCCGCAAGGGTTCGTGTTCCATGCTGCCTCCCCTAGCGGCTCATGCGGCGCCGTCCCTCTCGGCGAGCCCAATCGGCGACAGGACTAGCGGCCGAGGGCGCGGCGGTCGGCCTCCGTGAGCACTGGGCCGTCGAGCCGGCGGGCGGCTTCGTTCTGCGCCGCCGCCTCGTCCCCCAAGGCCACGCGCAGGGCCACGCCGGTGGACGGATCTGGTGCATCGGCTGTGAAGCTGCCTGGCGGTGGCGCCGTGGGCACATCCACCAGGCGCGGATAGGGCGCTTCTGCCGTCTCAGGCTGCTCCGGCACATCATAGGTACCGAAAAGCCCCACCGTTCCACATCCTGAAAGTAGAGTGGCAAGGCTGAGAGCGACGATGGATACGGGCCAGCGCGGCATGCTACCTCGTGATATGGATCAACGAGCTGAGATCGATGAAAGCATAAAGGGGCGATGGGGCTGAGGCCAGCGTTGCCAGCGCCAGGTCCTTGAGGCCTGGCTTATCCCCAGCGCTCAGCTGCCGGGACACAACACAGGCGGGGGTCGAGCCCGCCGGCAAGGAGGACCCCATGGCGAAGGACGACAGCATTAAATCGAGTGATCGCGTCGAAGCGACGACCCCGGCGCTGCCCGACCGTATTCAGGCCCTGGCGGAGCGCTCGCAGCGGGTGTGGATGCGCTCGATGGATCGTGCCGTGGACGATATCACCACGCTGCGCCCCGATCCGCTCAACACCGCGCCCGCCATGGCGAAGCTTGCCTTCGAATATGTGGATCGCCCGCAGAAGGCCGCCGAGGCGGCGATGCGCTTCTGGGCGGCGCAGACCGATCTCTACATGCGCACCTGGCAGAAGCTTCTGGGCGAGGCCAATGTGGCACCGGCGGCGGAAGCGAAGAAGTCGGACAAGCGCTTCAAGAACGAGGCCTGGGCCGACAATCCGGTGCTCGACTATGTGAAACAGTCCTATCTCCTCACAGCCGACTGGCTGTCGGACCAAGTCAAGCGCGCCGATACGCTGAGCCAGAAGGACCGGCGCAAGCTCGACCTTGTGGTGCGCAATTTCATCGAGGCGCATGCACCCAGCAACTACCCTGCCCTCAACCCGGACGTGCTGAGCGCGACGATCGACGAGAAGGGCGAAAACCTGATCCGCGGTCTCGAGCATCTGGTCCGCGATATGGAGATGGGCGAGGGCCATCTGCGCATTCGCCAGACCGATCCAGATGCCTTCCAGGTTGGCGGCAATATGGCCAACACACCCGGCAGCGTCGTTTTCGAGAACGACGTGATGCAGCTGATCCAATATGCGCCGAGCACGGAGACGGTGCATGAGCGCCCGCTCCTCTTCGTGCCGCCCTGGATCAACAAGTTCTACATCCTCGATCTCAACGAGAAGAAGTCGATGGTCCGCTGGCTCGTGGCCCAGGGCTACACGGTCTTCCTCGTCTCCTGGGTCAATCCCGGTCCCGCCCAGAAGGAGGAGACCTGGGAAACCTACATGAAGAAGGGCGTGATCACGGCGATCGACAAAGTGCTCGAGGAGACGGGCGCGGATAAGACCAACATCGTCGGCTACTGCATCGGCGGCACGATGCTCGGCACGACGCTCGCCTACCTGAAGGCGATCGGTGATGATCGGATCTCAGCGGCGACTTTCTTCACGGCTCAGCTCGACTTCACCGATGCCGGCGAACTGGCGGCCTTCGTGGATGATGAAGTCCTGAAGCACATTCGTGGCGTGGTGGAGGAGCATGGCTACCTCTCCTCCGAGAACATGTTCAACGCCTTCAACTGCCTGCGCTCCCAGGACCTGATCTGGAGCTTCGTGGTCAACAACTACCTGCTAGGCAAGGGCAACTTCCCCTTCGACCTGCTCTACTGGAACTCGGACTCGACCGCGATGCCCGGGAACGTGCACGTCCAGTATCTCGACACCTTCTACAACCGCGATGCCTTCGCGAAAGGCGCGCTCTCGGTTGCCGGCGAGACGCTCGATCCAAAGAGCGTGACCCTGCCCTGCTATCATGTCGCCACAGTCGAAGATCACATTGCGCCTGCGGCCAGTGCGTTTCGCGGGGCGAAGCTGCTGGGCGGGCGTCAGCACAAGTTCGTGCTGACGGGATCGGGGCATATTGCGGGGGTCGTGAACCCACCGTCGTCGGGCAAGTACCAATACTGGACCAAGACCGGGATGAAGGGAGATACGCTCGAAGCGTGGCGCGAGGGCACGGTGGAAACGCCGGGCTCGTGGTGGGGTGACTGGGATACCTGGCTCACGAAGCATTCGGGCAAATCCGTCCCGGCGCGCGAGCCGGGGACGGTCCTCGGACGGATGGAACCGGCGCCTGGGAGCTTTGTCCGCCGCAAAGCCGAGATGAGCTAAGCTGGTCGGCGTCGCAGCGTAGAGTGGGGATGCTGCGGCGGCCGACGACCACAAGGGATGAGGGATGAGCATGACCGGCAAGACGAAGACGGTGGCGCTTCACGGCGCCCTTGCCGCGGCCCTTGGTCTGTCGCTCGCCTTGATGCCGGGCATTGGCGGCGCTCAGGGCGGCGCTCGGGGCAGCGGGGAGGCCGAGGTACCGCGCGCGATCGTGCCGGAAGACTGCGCTGCGGCCGGATGCAGCCTGGCGGCCGGGCACTACCATCTGCGCCTGCCAGAAGGGGAGGGACCGCATCCGGCCGTTGTCCTCCTCCACAATGCGGGCGAGGATGCTGCCGCCCTCGCCGATGACCCGGTGCTCGCCGGTATGGCGGTTGCGGCGGGCTATGCCGTGATCGTGCCCCAGGGGCTGCCCCAGCGTTTTGCCGATGGCAACGAGGTCACCGGCTGGCGCCTGGCGGGAACGCAGACCGGGGGGCGCGACGATCTGAGCTTCCTTTCGCATGTCCTGGCAGATGCCTCCGAAAAGCATGGCATCGATGCGGGGCGCGTGCTTTTGACCGGCCATGGCCTCGGCGCATCCCTGACCTGGGAGGCCGCCTGTCTCGATCCGCTTCTTGCCGCCGCCTATGCCCCCCGAAACGGGGGCTTTTGGGGGGCTTTGCCGGAAGATTGCACAGGGCCGATCCGCCTGCTGCACGTCCATGCCCCCGTCGCGAACGGCTGGCCCCTCTCAGAGGAAGATCCAGGAGAGGGCGACGCCGCCAGCCGGCTGCCGGTGCAAGCTCATTTGACGCTGGCGCGAGAGAGCAACGGCTGCGGGGAGAGCGCGCCGATCCCGGAAGGCCTGCCCGACGGCCATGACGGGCTTCTCTGGCAGGACTGCGACGAGGGTGCCGACATCCGCCTCGTCCTCCACCGCGACGCCGGGCAAACGACGGCGCGACTCATGGCCTATCTGCTGAATTGGTCAGCGTCCGGAACTGGGACCGACGCTCTCCCAGGGGGAGACAACTCCGACTGAAATCGCCTCTTGGGCGAGTCATATCGGCGCCCAAGAGAGAGTAACGTGCCACTATGGGAATGACGCCAGAACCGACGCGCTCATGACCAATTTTTGCCGTATTATCGCCGCGTTTCCACAGAGGCAGTATCGTTCATGATAAGCCTTGCGCTTCTCCAGCCAGGTTCAGCCGACGTCCGGGGGTCAGGATGACCGTCCTCGGCGCGCCCGATCTGGCCGATGACCTCGTACGCCTGGGCGTGCGGGAGGGCGATTGCCTTATGGTTCATGGCTCCATGCGCGCCATCGGGCCTGCCATCGGCGGGGCGCGTTCGGTCATCGAAGCGCTCATCGAAGCGGTGGGTGCGCCTGGCACGCTGGTGATGCCCGCCTATACGCGCGATGCGCTGCTGCCGCCGGGGACCGCAGGTGTTCCGCCCAAAATCCTGGCCGAGATCGAGGCGCAGGTGCCTGGCTTTGAGCCACAGACGTCTTCCTGCCATCAACTCGGCGCGCTGGCAGAGGCATTCCGCACCTGGCCCGGCGTCCTGCGCTCTCGCCATCCCGTCCACTCCATGACAGCCCTCGGGCCGGAGGCACGCCGGATCGTCTCCCATCACCCGCGCGACTGGGCCTTCGGGCTCGATGGGCCGATGGGGCGGCTGGTCGAGACGGGGCGGGCACGCGTCTTGATGCTTGGGGTGGGCTGGGACCGCTGCTCCGCGCTCCATACCGCCGAGACCATCGCCCGCTTCCGCCGCCTCCGGGTGCTGCGCTTCAAAGATACCACGCGCGAGGTCGCCCGTTGGATTCATGCGCGCGATGTGACGGAGGATGCCGAGGGACTTTTCCCGCGCCTCGGGGCCGCGATCGACGCGGCCGAGCTTAGCCTTCAGGGTTGGATCGGGTTGGCCGAGGCCCGTCTCGTCGATCTCGACGATATGCTCGCTTTCGCAGCGCCCTGGATCGCCTCCTATGTCTCGGCCGATGCGGCCGCCACGCGCGGGATCGAGGGCGCGGCGCTCGGCGAGAAGCCGGCGCGCCGCCGCCGACGCGGCCCGGCCGCCCGGCGTTCCCTTGTCGACGACAGCGATCCGGATCCGGCGGGTCCAGGCGGAGGCGGTGGCGGAGGCGGAGAGGGCGCAGGCGCCTTCAGCGTGGGTCCGTCGCCGCGGCGGGGGAGAGGCTCGCCCAAGCGTCGCGCCCGGCGATAAGCCGCAGCTTCAGGAAATCGATCAGCGCCCGCGCCTTGGCCGAGAGATGGCGGGTCTGCGGATAGACGGCATAGAGCGTCAGCTCTGGCCATTTGTGATCCGTCAGGAGCGTCACGAGCCGCCTTGCCTCGACCGGCCCGCCGCTGATGAAGGTGGGCTGCAGGGCAACGCCCAAGCCCTGCTCCGCCGCATGCAGCAGCACCGAGCCGTTATTGGCCCGGAAGCGAATGCTCATCTGCACGGAGGCATCCGTGCCGTCAGGCCGCGTGAAACGCCAGATATCCCCGCGCTCGCTGCCCGAATAGACGAGCGCCGGCCAATCGCCCAGATCCTCCGGGGTCTCCGGCACACCGTACTCCTCGACGAACGCGGGAGAGGCGACGACCTGCATCTGCAGCGTCCCAAGCTTTCGCGCGATCAGCGCGCTATCGCGCAGGTTCCCGATCCGAAGCGCCAGATCGAACCCCTCCCCGACCAGATCCGACATCCGATCCGAGAAATCGAGATCGAGGGTCAGCTCTTCATGGGTCGCGGCAAACTCGGTGAGCAGGGGTGCCAGATGCAATGTCCCGAAATCGAGGGGCGCCGCCAAGCGCAGCTGGCCGGACAGAGCGCGTGAGGCGTCCGAGACCTCGCCCTCCGCCTCCTCCACATCCGCCAGGATCCGCTGAACGCGATCATAGAAGGTCTGGCCGGCATCCGTGAGCTTCATGCGGCGCGTCGTCCGCGCCAACAGCTGCACGCCGAGCCGGTGCTCCAGCTCCTTGATCCGCCGCGAGACCGCCGATGGGGCGATCGATAGAGTTTCTGCGGCTCGCGTGACGCTGCCATGGTTCACCACTTGGATGAAGCATCGCATGTCCTCAAAGCGGTCCATGAATATTCTTCCCCTCGCAATTCATTGTGCTCTGACGAGCGGTTTTTGCTGCCAACTTCAACGCTACCTTGGCGTCATCCCTGCTTTAGGCACTCAGCCACCGTAAAGAGGCTCTCATGACAAAGACCGTTCTTCACATTGACGCAAGTGTCCGCCTGAACGGCAGCACAACACGCGCGCTCAGCGATGCCGTCGTTCAACGCCTCCGTGAAAAGGGAGGGATTTCGGACGTTGTTCGTCGTGATTTGTCCGCTGGCCTACCGCTGATCGACGAGACCTGGGTGGGGGCAAACTTCACACCAGAAGCGGACCGTTCCCCCGAACAGATCGACGCGCTCACGCTCTCCGAGACGCTGATCGGTGAGATCGAAGCGGCCGATATCCTGGTCATCGGACTGCCGATCTACAACTTCGGCGTGCCGGCCGGGATGAAGGCCTGGATCGATCTGGTCGCCCGAGCCCGCCGCACCTTCCGCTACACCGAAAACGGGCCGGAAGGACTGTTGACGGGCAAGAAAGCGATCATCGTCGCGGCGTCAGGGGGCACAGCGGTCGGTAGCGAGATCGATTTCGCGACCTCCTGGATGCGCCATGTCCTGGGCTTCATCGGCATCACGGATGTCGAGCTGGTGGCCGCCGATCGGCAGATGGCCCGCGGGGGCGAGGCGGAAGCCGAAGCGCGCCAGGCGCTCGAT
>JBCCLX010000162.1:0-8647 GCA_039026635.1 Pseudomonadota bacterium | reverse complement strand
ATGGGCCCAGAGCATGAGCGCGACGAGGGCCGACAAGGCCCCCGCAGCGATCCCAACCGCCAGTCCTGACTTCGTCGCAAGCCGCATCGATCACCGCAGCCCGATCACGCTGACGGCCTCTGGCTCGACGGCCAGAAGGGGCGCGGGGTACAATCGCTGCAGAAAATTCGGCACCTGTCCTACGGAGAGGCCACGCTCGATACGAAACCAGGCCTCATCCTCCATCAGCCGCAGTAGCGCCTGAGACATGCCCAGCTTGAGCGTGTGCTTGGGCCACAGGTAGTCCACGATCGCGAGATCGAGATCCAGCCGTTTCGCCAGCAGGCGCTTCGCCGCCTCCGGCTCTTGCTCGGCCATATGCGATGCCACGCGAAGTCCCTGCAGAACGGCCTGCGCGGCCTCGCGGTTCTGAGCCAGCCAATCGGCCGTGCCATGGAGCAGGAAGTGGTACTCGTGCTGCGCCGGATCGCTCAGCTCGACGAAGTCATCGCCGAGCTCGATCGAGATCTGGCGCAGGTACGGATCCCACACCACACCGCCGTCGACCGCGCCCTCCAGCGCTGCCTGCACGATCTCAGGCGGTCTGAGCCGTACGACCTGGGCGGGATCAGCCCCTTCGGAGAGCAGGAACCTCTCGAGCAGGAACTCACCGAAACTATCGCCCACGACGGCCAAGACCCGACCACCAAGCTTGTCCGGTTCCGTCAGCCCGCGCTCTGCATTGCCAAAGAGGCTCACGGTCCTGGACTGGGAAATCGAGGCGATCACACGAAGCTCCGGTGCCGAAAAAGCGGCTGTGATGAAGGCATATTCGGATCTGGTCGCCAGATCCGCGTCTCCGGCAATCATCGCGGGCGCGGTCAGGGTGCCAGAGGTGTACCGCGTAACCTGAACGTCGAAACCCGTCTTCTGAAAGAACCCCGCCGCATCGGCCAGCCAAACCAGAACAGCCGTCGGCGTGGCGGCGATCCGGACGGTGCGCGAGGCCGTCCGGCGCGACGCCATGATCTGCGGTGCAGTGGCCCCGAGGGCGGCGGCGGCGAGGAGCGAACGCCGAGAGAGGCGCGCGACGAGCGGTTTCATGGAGCTCTCCGATGGCGTGAGCTGACGGTCGGCGCGATCATCTCCGGCAACGGTAAATGAACCGCTTACCCTGTTCGGACGCAGCAAGGTCCTGGCAGTTCGCAGGCTCTCAACCGCCAGACCCGAAAGACCGCGCCAAGGCCCCTTCCGCAGCAGCGCGCCCTTTAGGCCTCGGCATGCAGCAGGCGCTCTGCAAGCGCCGCCCGTTCGGCAATCGCGGCGTTGATCCAATCTGCAAAGACCTCGGCCAGCGGGTTGCTGTTGCGGTTTTTGACGACAACGAAATAGGTCTCCGTCGCCGGCTGATGGCCCCCAACTGGCCTGATCAGCCGCCCCGTTTGTAGGAGCGGTGCCGCGAAGAGCAGGTTGGTGAGTACGACGCCCACGCCTTGGAGCGCGAGATCAATGGCCAGCCCGTGGGAGTCGATCATCTGTAGCGTCCCGCTGGGCGGCGTGAGCCCCTGCGCTTGGGTCCAGCTCTCCCAGGTCTCCGACACTCCCACCGCCTGGATCAGCCGTACCTTGGAGATCTCTGCCCAATCGGGCGTTGGCGAGAGGAGCGTCGGAATGCAGACCGCGACGAGGTAATCGGGACACCGGGGCAGCGCCGTCTGTGGATCCAACCCAGCCATCCCGAAGCGCACCTCGACATCCGCCTCCGAAGCCGCGAATTCGTCCGGCCAGAGCGTGCTGCGGATCCGGATCTGCGCCTCCGGATGGCGGTCGAGAAAGCCAGGCAGCGCGGGGGCGATGATCAGGCGGGTGAAGCTGGCGCTGGCGGCCACCGTCAAGCGACCCTCATCGGGCAGCGCATCGACCTCGGCAACGAGCCGCGTGAGACCGCCGATTGCCTCGGTCACCTGGGGCAGGAGCCGTCGCCCAGCATCCGTCAGCACCAGCCCCTTGGTGGTGCGTTCGAAGAGCCGCATGCCGAGGCGATGCTCCAAGAGCTGGATATGCTGGCTCACAGCCGGCTGTGTGAGGCCCAGATCAAGCGCGGCGACCGTCATGCTCTGATTACGCGCGGCCGCCTCGAAAGTCCGAAACCAGGTGAGTGGCGGCAGCGTCCGGCGATGGGCCATAGCAGGGCATAAATCTCGTTATAGGTTGCACGAAAGAACCATGATTTGCGGAACGCGGCAAGGGCGGCGAAAGCTCAAGTCTCGAGAGATCCTGCGAGATGCCTAATAGAAGGCCGCGCCTATGGCGTTCGTGATGTCATTGCCTCCGGTGGAGGGTGATAAGGCTGCTTATCGTGGGATGAGCGCGCAGCCGCGCGCTGCGCAGATGCTGCCCCCCGCCTGCTACGTGGCCGACGATGCCACGCGGGCGGAGGTCGAGACCCTCTTTCGGCAGGGATGGATCGGCGTCGGCCGCGCCGACATAGTGCCCGCGCCCGGAGATTTCATCACGCTCGATCTCGCGGGGCAGAGCATTATCCTGCTGCGGGATAAGTCCGAGCGGCTACGGGCCTTTCCCAACACCTGCCGCCATCGGGGGGCGCGACTGCTGGACGGCTCCGGGTCCTGTCGCGGCCTGCGCTGCCCCTTTCATTCGTGGTTCTATGGGCTCGATGGCCGGCTGGTGGCCGCTCCGAGGATGGAGCATGTCGCTGGCTTCGACCGGGCAGACTACGGCTTGCACGCCTATCGCGCCGAAGAGCGTCTCGGCTTCGTCTTTCTCCGCCTCGCCGACAAGGGCCCCGATCTCGGCGCGCATCTAGGCGATTTTGCCGAAATCCACGCGCCCTGGCCCCTCGAGACGCTGGTCACCGTGCGCCGCCGCGTCTTTGAGGTCGCCTGCAACTGGAAGGTCTTTCTCGAGGTCTTCAACGAGTACTATCACCTGCCCTTCGTCCATGCCGATAGCATCGATGGCCTTTACGCCCTGCCCGATGCGCCAGACCCCGTAGATGGCAGTTTCGCGACGCAGTTTGGCGCGACGGAGGGCACGGGCGGGCTGCTTCAGGACGCCCAAGAGAACGCCCTGCCCGCGATGCCCGGGCTGACAGGACGGGCCGCGGCTGGTGCGCGATACACCTGGGTCTTTCCGAACATGACCTTCGCGGCCAATCGCGATGCGCTCTGGTGCTATGAGGCCTACCCCTTCGGCCCCGCCCGCTGCACGGTCGTACAATCCGCCTGCTTTCCACGAGAGACGGTGGAGCGCGCCGACTTTGCCGAGAAAGCGCAGGCCTATCTCGCCCGCCTCGATGCAGCCCTGGCTGAGGATGAGGCGGCGCTCCTCAATCAGCAGCGCGGCCTTGCCTGCCCCGACGCCCGGCCAGGACCGTTCCAACCGGACCTCGAGCCCAGTGTGGCCCGTTTTGCCGCCTGGTATGCCGCCCGCATGTCGGGCGCTGCCGCCGAGGGGGACACCAAGACCGAGGGAGAGCCTGCATGAGCCCTGTCATCCGCAAGATCGTAACCTACGACGAGGAGACGCTGATCGAGGGCTTTCGCGCCGCTCCCCGTCCCTGGCGCATGATCGCGGTCGCAGCCGTGGTCCAGAACCCCTGGGCCGGGCGCTTTGTCGAAGACCTGCGGCCCGAGATCCAAGCCGCCGGCCCCATCCTCGGCCAGCTGCTCACCGAACGGATCGTAGCGCTCGCCGGCGGCGGCCCTGCGATTGAGGCTTACGGCAAGGCGGCGGTTGTCGGCCTCGATGGCGAAGTGGAGCATGCGTCCGGCCTGATCCACACGCTGCGCTTCGGCAATTTCTATCGCGAGGCCGTGGGCGCCAAATCCTACCTCTCCTTCACCAACACGCGCGGCCCGGCGAACGCCCCCATCATGGTCCCGCTGATGGATAAGAACGATGCGGGGCGCCGATCCCACTACCTGACCATCCAGTTCGCCATCGCCGATGCGCCGCGCGCCGATGAGATCGTGGTGGTGCTCGGCGGTGCGATGAGCGGGCGGCCCCATCACCGCATCGGGGACCGCTATCAGGACCTCAAGGACCTCGGTCATGATCTGGACAACCCGGCCGCGGTCTGAGCAGGGCCGGCTCGCGGCCATCGTGGAGGGCGCGGGCCCGCTCGTCGTGCTCCTCCATGGCGTCGGCCTGCGCGCGGAGGCCTGGGCGCCCCAGATCGAGGCCTTTGCCGCCGCGGGCTACCGGGTCGTCGCCCCCGACATGATCGGGCACGGACAGAGCGCGATGCAGGACGCGACCAGTCTTTCGGACTTCGCCGCTCCAGTGACCGCTCTCCTCTCGGAGCCCGCCCTCCTGGTCGGTCATTCCATGGGGGCGATGCTCGCCCTCCAGATCGCCGCTCAAGAGTGCTCTGTGGTCGGTGTTGCTGCGCTCAACGCCATCTACCGGCGCTCTCCTGATGCGCGGGAGGCCGTGCGCCGTCGCGCCGCTGCCCTCGACGGACATACCCTGCCTGACCCGACGCCAACGCTCACGCGCTGGTTTGGCGCGGTGGAGAGCCGGGAGCGGTGCGCTTGCGCCGACTGGCTCGGGACGATCGACCCGGCCGCTTACAAGGCGGCCTATACTGTTTTTGCTGAGAGCGACGGGTCGACGGATGAGGCGCTGGCAGCACTCGCCTGCCCCGCGCTCTTCATGACGGGCGCTGAGGAGCCGAACTCGACCCCTGCGATGTCCGAGGCGATGGCCGCCAAGGCGCCGCGTGGCGCGTCTCTCGTCCTGCCCGGTGCCGCGCATATGATGCCGATGACCCATGCCGCGGCGGTCACCGACCAGCTTCTCGCCTTCGCCGCCGCCTGCCACAGCCCAGCCGACACCACATTCGCTCCGCGCCACGGGAGGCCCTGATGGATTTCTCGCTCTTTTGCCACATGGAACGCCTCACCCCAGAGCAGCCGCATGCGGTGCTGCACGAGGAACTGATCGGCCTCGCCCAGATGGCGGATGAGGGAGGCATGCGGGCGGTATGGTCCGGTGAACACCATGGCATGGAGTTCACGATTGCGCCCAATCCCTTCCTAACCCTCGTCGACCTTGCCCATCACACCAAGACCGTGAGGCTCGGCACCGGCACGGTCGTCGCGCCGTTTTGGCACCCGATCAAACTGGCCGGTGAGGCGGCGGCGGCGGATCTGATGACAAGAGGGCGGATCGAACTGGGCATCGCGCGCGGCGCCTATGCCTTTGAGTATGAGCGCCTGATGCCGGGGATGGACGCATGGGAGGCGGGCCAACGGATGCGGGAGATCGTGCCGCTGCTGCCCCGGATCTGGGCCGGCGACTGCGCCCATGAGGGGGAGTTCTACAGTTTCCCCGCCACAACCGCCGCGCCCAAACCCGCCCAGGCCGAGGGCCCGCCCCTATGGATCGCCGCCCGTGACCCCAACAGCCACGCGTTTGGCGTGCACAACGGCTGGAACATCCAAGTGACACCGCTCTGGCAGGGCATGGAGGAGATCGAGGCCCTGATGGGCCGTTTCAACGACGCCTGCGCGAGCTATGACGGCCCCCGCCCGAAGATCATGCTGTTGCACCACACCTACGTGGGAAAGGACGAGGCGGATGTGGGTGATGGCGTGCGCGCCCTGCGTCGCTACTACAACCATTTCGGCGCCTGGTTCCTGAACAAGCGCCCGGTCGCCCAGGGCCAAATCGCGCCGATCAGCGAGGCGGAGATGGAGGCGAACCCGATGTATACGGACGAAAAGCTCGCCCGTGACCTCACGATCGGCACGAGCGCCCAGGTGATCGACCGGCTGAAGCGTTACGAGGACCTCGGCTATGACGAGTTCTCGTTCTGGATCGACAGCGGGATGACGAACGCGCGCAAGCGTGCCTCGCTCTCCCGCTTCATCGACGACGTGATGCCCGCCTTTCAGTGAGTGCGCCGATGACCGAGATGCCCCATTTCCAACTCTTCATCGATGGCGCCTGGAGCGAGGGGGCAGAGGGTCAGACCATGACCTCCCTGAACCCCGCGACCGGCGCGCCTTGGGCCAGCTTCGCCTGTGCCGGGCCGGGGGATGTGGATCGGGCCGTCGCGGCGGCGGCACGCGCGCTCGACGATCCGGCCTGGCGCGACATGACGCAAACGGCGCGCGGCAAACTCCTATATCGCCTGGCCGATCTGGTGGCACGGGACGCCACGCGGCTGGGGGAGATCGAGACCACGGATAGCGGCAAGCTCTTGGCCGAGACGGCGATGCAGACCGGCTATGTGGCGGATTACTACCGCTACTACGCAGGGCTGGCCGACAAGATCGAGGGCGCGGTCCTGCCGATCGACAAGCCGGGCATGCATGTCTTCACGACCCGGCAGCCCATCGGCGTGGTCGCCGCCATCGTGCCGTGGAACGCCCAGATGTTCCTCACGGCCACGAAGCTTGGCCCCGCACTCGCCGCCGGCTGCACCGTGGTCCTCAAGGCCTCCGAGATCGCCCCTGCGCCCCTGCTGGCCTTCGCGCGTCTGATCGAGGAGGCAGGCTTCCCGGCTGGCGTCGTCTCCGTGATCACCGGCGATGCGCCCCAATGCGCCATCCCGCTCACCCGCCATCCCCGCGTCGACCGTATCGCCTTCACCGGCGGGCCCGAGACCGCGCGCCATGTGGTGCGCAATTCGGCCGAGAACTTTGCGGTGACGACGCTCGAGCTTGGCGGCAAGTCGCCCATCCTGGTCTTTGAGGACGCGGATCTGGAGGGCGCGGCCAATGGGCTGATCGCCGGCAATTTCGGCGCCTCGGGCCAAAGCTGTGTGGCCGGCTCGCGCGGCCTCGTGCACCGATCGATCCTTGAGCCGCTCGCCGCGCTCATCGAGGAGAAGTCCAAGGGCATCGTCGTGGGCGATCCGCTCTCGGCCGCCACCCATGTGGGCCCCCTCTGCACCGGCGCGCAGATCGAGAAGATCACCGCCACGCTCGCAAGGGCCGAGGCGCAGGGCGCCCACATCCGCTTCGGCGGCGCACCCTTGGCACGAGCCGGCAACTACATGCCACCCACGCTTGTCGAATGCGCGGGCGCGCAGACCGAGACGCTCAGCGTCGAGATGTTCGGCCCCGTCATGTCGCTCCTGCCCTTCGATACAGAGGAGGAGGCCATCGCGCTCGCCAACGACAGCCTCTATGGCCTGGGCTCCGGCGTCTTCACGCAAAACCTTGGGCGTGCGCACCGGGTCTCGGCACGCCTGCGCGCCGGGATCTGTTGGGTCAACACCTACCGCGCGATCTCCCCCATCGCCCCGTTTGGTGGTTTCAACCAATCGGGTTATGGGCGCGAGGCAGGTATGGAGGCGATCCTCGACTACACGCGCACCAAGACCACCTGGATCAATACGGCCGACGTGCCGATGGCGAACCCCTTCGTCATTCGTTAACGGATGCTGCATCTGCTCAAATACTTTGGCACTGCAGCAAAGATAGCAGAAGATCGTCTCACACCGCGCACAAGATTGAGTGATGGATCGCAAATTTGTCCCTATCTGTCGATTTTTCGCCGCTTCGAAGGCCACAACTGAAGCGCGACTATTGGAAATGTTGCGAGTTATTTCACGTTTGCAACGATCATTCGTTAGAGTATTGACGTGACCGTCAGCTTCACTCTGGATACGCGGCCGTCCGGTCGATTTCTGACCGGAAGCGAACGATCCGGAGCCGACCATGCCTAGCGACCCCCCCGACCCTGACCCGTCTACGCGCACACCCGCCGCTGAGAGCGGCGATGAGCCTTCGACCGTCCCGCGGTATGAGGCCAGCATCCGCACCCTGCCCCCGCCGCCCGCGCGCCATCACGGGGCCCGCCTCTCCTTCCAGCCTCGGATCCGCAAGGGCGCCTTCTTCGAGGCGGCGTGGCGCCATGGGTGTCGCACCTTCTCGGTCTACAACCGCACCTACATCAGCAGCGTTTTCACCGATCCGGTGACCGAATACTGGCAGGTCATCAAGCGCGTCTCGCTCTGGCCCGTGATGGGGGAGCGGCAGGTGGAGATCAGCGGGCCCGATGCGGCGCAATTCGTCCAGCTGCTGACCCCGCGCAACATGGAGCGCTGTGCCGTTGGCCAGTGCAAATACGCGCTGATCACCGCCGCCGACGGGGGGATCTTGTCCGACCCGATCATCCTGCGCCTGGCCGAGGATGTGTTCTGGCTCTCCACCTCCGACTGCGACCTGGAGCTTTGGGCCAAAGGGCTTGCCGTCTATGCCGGGATGGATGTGACGATCCGCGATGCCGATGTCTCGGTCCTGCAGGTCCAGGGCCCGCATTCGCCCGATACGCTCGCAGCCCTCTTCGGCGACGGGATCAAGGCGCTGCGGTACTACCGCTTTGCGCGCGTTGACTTTGCGGGGACCGAGCTGATCGTCTCGCGGACCGGATGGAGCGGCGAGTATGGCTATGAGATCTATCTGGCCGACCGTCGCAAGGGCGACGCGTTGTTCGAAGCCCTGCTTGAAGCCGGCCGACCCTGGGGCATCGCGCCTGGCTCGGTCTCTCAGATCCGACGCATCGAGGCCGGCATCCTCTCCTGCGGCGTGGATGCGACCCCCAGCGAGAACCCCTATGAGGTCGGCCTCGGGCGGCTCGTCGAGTTCGACCAGCCGCTGCCCTTCGTCGGGCGGGAGGCCTTGGAGCGGCT
>JBCCLX010000161.1:0-8664 GCA_039026635.1 Pseudomonadota bacterium | reverse complement strand
GTGTCTCCTTCTCGGACCAGGGGACCCCTGCGCGCTCATAGGTGCCCATCAGCATGCCACCGCGCTCCTGGCGCAGATAGAGTTCGCCATCGAAATCGACGGCGTGGAGTACCTCCTTGCCGGTCGTCCGATTGACCTCGGCAACCTCGGGCATGTCCTCGGTGAGGAGGTACATATGCTCCATCGCCAGAAGCGGCAGTTCGAGCCCGACCATGCGGCCGACCTCGCGCGCCCAGAGCCCACCAGCATTGACCACATGTTCGCAAAGGATATCGCCGCCATCGGTGTGCACGCACCAGCCGCCCTCGGCCGTCCGCGTGATCCGCTCCACCTTGCACTGCTGGCGATACCGCGCACCCAGGGCTTTCGCGGCCTTGGCATAGGCCGAGGTTACGCCCGAAGGATCGAGATGGCCTTCGTACTCGGTCCAGACCCCGCCCACGAATTGCGCAGGGTCCAGAAGCGGCATCAGCGCATGCGCTTCTTCGGGATCCACCACCTTCTGGTTCATCCCCAGATACCGGCCCTTGGCAAACATCGACTTCATCCAGTCGAAGCGCTCCTCGGTGCTCGCCAGCATCACGCCGCCGGTCAGATGGAAGCCCGTCGCCTGACCGGAGAGCTCCTCGATCTCCTTGTAGAGATCGATCGTATAGCGCTGCAGCTTGGCCACGTTCGGATCGCCGTTGATCGTGTGGCAGCCGCCGGCGGCATGCCAGGTCGACCCGCTCGTCAGCTCCTTGCGCTCGAGCAGCAGGGCATCGGTCACCCCGCGCTTGGCCAGGTGGTAGAGCACCGAGCAGCCGACGACCCCGCCGCCGATCACCACAACGCGCGCCTGTTCCGTCATGATCCGATTCCCTCCATTGCTGGCGCTAGCAAACCCCCTTTCCGCCTTCGGACCTGAAACGGAGCCGTCGGTTGCCACCCGGTTTGCGACATCAAATGCGACAGCACCGCGCGGCCAGGGAACGAAGGCAAGGGGCACTGCTGGAACAAAGGCGGATCACCGGAACGATTTTCTTTCTTTACCGGTTTGTTAGCCCGTGTCGCGCCATAGAGAGCGGTGGCGCGGGAGCGTGGGGCCTGCCTCATCCTCTCCCGCAAATCGGCGCGGGATGGCCCGCTCGTCGCCCAAATTCATAACGACAAAAATGGGGACGTAACGTTCTTTCGCTGCAAAGGAGTTCCGTGATGACGTCGCTTCCGGCCTTTGTACGCATGGTTTACCTCTCGCCGCTTGTTGGCACCGCGTCGTTTTTGCTTTCTCTCGTCTGGCTCCTGCCCGTTGCCGCCACGGCGGCGCTGCTTTGGCATCCCTCGATTGCCCCAAGCGTCGCGGCCCTCGATGACACCATCGCGCGCGCCCTCAACGATGGGGCAGCCGCGCTCGGCACGCCAGACGTCGCCCTGCCCGGCTGGCTCGCGCCGGCGACGATCCTGGCCTTTGTCCCCTCGGTGCTCATCTACGCCTTCGCCGCCCAACGCACGGCGATGCTGATGGCCGGGACGGCGCGGCGCGCGCCCTCGCCTGGGGCGCTATTGCGCAACGGGGCGGAATGGATGGTGCTGGTGGGCGTTCTCCAAGCGATGATGATCGCGGTCGTGGTCATTGGGATCGGCTATGGGCTGAACGAGGCGTTTCCGCAGACCTTCGGGATCGCGGCGCTCGACAACCTGCCGGTCTTCTTGGCGCAGACCTCATCGGATTTCGGGCGCGCGCTCTGGGCCAACTATGCCTATTTTCCGATGCTCTGCGTGGGCAGCATGGGCCTCTTCTTCGTCTTCGGCGGCCGCTACTCCGCACTTCTCTCAGCCTTTCTGGAGGGCAATGTGAAGGGCGGGCTCGGGATGGGGGCGACCTGTGCGCTCTGCAGCCTAATCTTCGGCTACATCCTCTACGCCGTGCTGGCAGGCGGCTGCTGGGTCTGGAACACATTTGGCGGCGATGCGGGCCTGCCGCTCATCACCGTCTCGCTCTGGGAACTCCTCCTCGTCCATGTCGCGCTCTTCTGGAGCTGGATGTCCGCGGCCGCTGCCTATGCTGGGCGTCGTGAGGTGGATCGCTGTCTTGAGGAACTTGCGGAGCGCGCTGGCCGGATGGATGGGGCGGTCGTCATGGGCGCCATGCGCGACGTGCCACCGGATGCCGAGAACGATCTCCTGATCCGCAAGCTGCGGGATTGGGAAGGGCGCAAAGCCGCCTGATCGCCCAGCCTGTCGCCGACTATCGCGGGCCAACGCGCGCCTTGGCCGCCGAGAACACCGCAGGGCGCCGGTCGGATCTCCGATCGGCGCCTTTCGCTTTGGACCCGCCCGACGGCGCCCCTTCTCTGGCGTCTTGACGACAGCTTAAGGGAGGCGGGTGTACGCAGCCCTGGGGAGATCTCGGAAAGCGAAGGACGCAGTGGCAAGATGAACAACCTGTCTATGACGAGAACAACGCGGTCGAGGGCAGTCGCCCGCTTTCGCCGTGAACGGTTGGGGCGTCGCGCCGGCGATCTCGAAGAGCGTCAGCGCGGCATCCTGCAGGCCTGCGAAAAGGTTTCGGATCTTACGACCGACACAACCGACCAGATGGCGGCGCTCCGCCAAGAGAGGAGTGCAACCGCCCAAAAGCTGCGCGCCGATCTCCATGAGCACAACACCCGGCTCAGGAACGATATTGCAGGCATGATCTCACAGCTCTCCCGGTCCCGAGACATCTCGCGCCGCGCGCAGTTGTCGGATCTGCGACAAGAGGTCATGCGAATCGTCACCGAGGACTTCCGTTCGGTCGCAAAGTAAACCTCGTCGCTCTGGCCCGGGCCGAAGGCGACAGGGCGGCGGTGAGTGCGATGCGTCGCCGCCGCGCAAGGCACTATTCTTCGCGACCGGCCGCCTGCAGCGCGCCGTGCAGCGCATCGGCCGCCGGATCGCCGGACTCGAGCGCAAAGACATAGGCATGCGTGCGGTAGAAGGCGGCGGCCTCCGCATCGCCGTGCGCCTCAGCCTCCGCTGCCGCCGCACCATAGAGCGCGACGAGCGCGGCCGCATCGCCCGCGGCATGGGCGGCAAGGAGCTGTGCGTCCAGCGTCTGCCGCGTCCGCCGCGCCTCTTCGCCCATGCTCAGACGCCGCGCAGCCGCGCCGCGATCCAGCGGTGGAAGGCATGCGTCGGCCCGTCCATCGCCGGCGAGAAGCGGCCGCCGTCGAAGCCTGAGGCATGGCGGCCGGCCTGCATGCCCTCGACCACGAAGACATCTTCCTCGAAGACCTCGCGCCACATGGCGGCATTGCGCTGACGCATGGGCGCATAGGCCTCATCGGCCACAGCCCTGTCCGGGTAGAAGATCGCAATGTGCTCGCGCGTGCTGTCCAGGCTCTCCGGCTCCAGAATGATCGCGAAGCTGTGGTCCTTGTGAACGCCCAGGAGCACGTTGGGATAGAGCGCGATGTATTCGGCCGCCTCGTCCCAGACCGAGGAGAGCCCCGGGATCGGTGGGAAGCGCCGGCCGTCCTCCGTCAACATGGGGCGATAGACCGTCGTGCCCTGACCCGAGAAGCCATTCGCCTCGATGTGGTAGTGATCCTCCAGGCGCGAGTAGCTATTCAGACCCGGATGGACCCAGGGCAGGTGATAGCTCTCGCAATAGTTCTCGACCGCGAGCTTCCAATTGGTCTTCACATCGAGCCGGAAGGCGCTCTCGTCGCCGAGGAAATGCACCGGCCGGTCGAACTCGGCCCAGCGTGCCTTGGCCTCTGCCGCCCAAATGTCGAACTCGGGCGCGGTGCCATCGAGGTTCACGAAGACGACGCCAAGCCATTCGGCCATCCGCAGCTCGACAAGACCGAGGGAGGCGCGGTCCAGACACTCGTGCCGGTTGGTGCCGGGCCCGCCCACATGGGGCGTGGTGCGCAGGCGCCCGTCGAGCTCATAGCACCAGGAATGATAGGGACAGCGGATCGCGCGGGGCAGATTGCCGGCCTCGGTGACCAGGATCATCCCCCGATGGCGGCAGACATTGAGGAACACATGCAGCGCGCCCTCACGATCCCGCGTCAACAGGAGCGGCTGGCCCAGAAAAGTGATCGGCATGACATCGCCGGGATTGGCCACCTGATGGGCGAAACCGATGGCGGCCCAGCCGGAGAAGAAGACCCGGTCCCGCTCGAGACCCTGGAGCCCCGGCTCCGTGTAGCAGGCATTGGGCAGACCATTAGCCGCCTCGATCGGGCGCAGCACCGCCTCGAGGGCTGCATCGAGCGCAGGGGAAAGGGCGGCGCTCGGGTCGAGGCCGGTATCATGCAGCGTCATGGTCTCCTCCTGCTCTTGGCGGTGGCTTAGCGGCTCGAGGGGCGAAGACGGGTCCGTGGCGGCGCGCTTCGTGGTATTCACGCATGGAGCCCATGGCGCCCGGCGTCCCGCCGAAAAGCGAACACCTGGCGTCGCAGGAAAGCCACCGGCCGGGCGAAAGCCCAGGGAAGGGAAGGCAATGAAACGCACCGCGATAGCGATGGTAGGCGTGCTGGCCTTGGCCGCCTGCGGGACCGCTCCGAACAACCTGCCCCAAGGCGGGGCCGCTGCGGTCACGCCGGCGGCATCGCTTGGCGCGGAGAGGGCGATCTCGGCTGCTGGCCCGATCGTGATCTACCGCGCCGCACCCGTCGGGGCGGGGGCGTCTGTGGCCGGGGAAACGGCGGGCGCAGGCACGGCCCAACCGGTGCGCGGCGTCACGGTGAGCCATATCGGACCGAGCGCCCCCGCCCAGGACCAGAGCCTCGCGGCCCGCGTACGCCAGGGGCCAGGGGGCGGCGTCGCCCCCTCGGCTGGCGTGGGGGTGACCGGGGCCAACACGGCGGCGGCCCGGGCGGCTCGGCAGGTGGCGCGGGGCGATGCCGAGCGGCGGCGAGTGGCCGCACAGACCCTGCTCACGACAGCACCAGAACTCGTGAAGGCCCGCGATCCCGTGGGGCTCGGTGAGGCGCGCCGCCGACTGACCCTAGAGGGGGCGCAAGCGCGCCAGGCCGCCGTTCTGGAGGACGCTCGCATCGCGGCACGGCAGGACCTGAGAGCGCGACCGAGCCTTACGACCACAGTGGCCGACAACACCGCGCGCCTGCGCCAACAGCTTCAGGCCGGCGGCAAGCCCGTATTCCCCCGCATCGGGCGCAGTCGGATCACGACCAACATCCCGACCTATCGGGGCAGCAACTGAGCGGGCCCCTAGGCGACGAGGTTGACAAGCGGCCGACCGGCGCGGAAATGGACCACATTCTCGGCGAAGAGTGCGGCGAAGCGGCGGTTCCAGCCGGTGATTTGATCGGCGGCATGGGGGGTGACGAAGAGCGTCTCGATCCCCCAGAGCGGGCTTTCGGCGGGGAGCGGCTCGGTCTCGAAGACGTCAAGCCAGGCGCCGGCGAGATGGCCCGAGCGGAGCGCCTCGGCCAGGGCCGGCTCCACCACGTGGCCGCCTCGCGCGGAGTTCAGAAAGAGCGCGCCGGGCTTCATCAGGGCAAAGCGGCGGGCATCGAAGATCTGCCGCGTCTCGGGTGTAAGCCGGAGATGGCAGCTGACGATATCGGCCTCAGCCAGCACGTCATCGAGCTCGGAAAGCGGGCGCATGCTGTCGAGCGGCGCGCGCGGCGCCCCATCGCGCGAGAGCCCCACGGTCTGCAGCCCGAAGGTCTTCGCCCGCGCGGCGAAGGCCCGGCCGATGGCACCAGCGCCGACGATCGCGAGCAGGCGCCCCTCGAGGGGCTGAAAATCCGCCGGGGCCCAGCGCCGCTCACCCTGGAGCGCCCGGTAGCGCAGGAGCCCGTTGTTGAGCGCGAGGAGCGCGCCCATGGCGGTATCGGCCAGATAGGGGGCGAGGACGCCGACGCAATTCGTAACCTGCAGGCGCCCCGGATCCCAGTCGCCGAGCCACTCGTAGCCCGAGCCGCCCACGTGGAAGTAGCGCAGCGAGGGCAGATCCCGAACATGGTGATACTCGGCCTTCGGGATCACCCGCCCATGAACACCGAAGGCGATCTCCGGCGCGAGACCGTCGAGTGCCCGCGCCGCTTGTCCGGGCCCATCGATCACGACGAAGCGCTCCTCTGGCAGCGCCTCGGCGAGAAGATCCATGAATTGGGATGCTTTGCTGGCAATGACGAGGATGGGCTGCATTCGGGGGGCTCCGCGGGATGGCAGGGTCTGGACAGGCTGCGACGCTGGCACGGCGAGCGCGGGCTGGCGAGCCTAGGGTTGCGACGCGTCACTGGCGCAGAAGGCCTTGCGCGCGTTAGAGCGGCGGTAAGACCTGCTCTCGCTCCCTCCCACGTCATCTTAGGCCGGAGGAAATGAAGATCTCGCGAACGGAGCCCTCTCGCGATGCGCAGCATTCTTGAGCTTCCGGGCCCGGTGCGATTCGCCCATCCCCGTCAGGGGCGGCCATGACCGGGCTCGAAGACAGACGCGAGGATACCGGCGCCTCGGGGTCGGCGGCGGGGCCCGAGGCGAGGACGGTGGCGAGGCCGGTGGAGGGGCCCGTAGCGGGGGACACATCAGGGCGCACAGCGGGAGCGGGGTCGGCGCTGCTGATCACGCTTTTGATCGGGATCAGCTTCGCGCTCATTTGGTCCTCGGCCTTTTCGGTCGCCAAGATGCTGGTCACCCATTCGCCGCCTTTCGCCATCTCGGCGATCCGCTTTGCCTTGGCGGCCATGCTGGCGGGGGGGCTGGCACTGGCGCTCGGCCAACCCTTCCCGCGCCGCGCCGGGGCTTGGCGGGCGATCGCGCTGCTCGGGCTCTGTCAGAACACGCTCTATCTCGGGTTCTTCTTCACGGCCATGACTGTGATCCCCGCGGGGCTCGCGGCGATCATCGCCTCGGCCATGCCGCTGATCGTGGCGGCCGTGGCGCCGAGGCTTCTGGGTGAGCGGCTCGGCTGGGCGCGTGTCGCGGGGATCGCGCTCGGCTTCGGTGGCGTCGTCTGGATCATGGGTAGCCGGGTTGTGGGCGGCGTCGATCTCGGCGGGTTGGGGCTGGCGATCCTCGGCACCCTCGCGCTGGCCACCGCGACGCTGACGGTCAAGCGCACGGATTTCGGCACAGGGCTTCTGATGGTGGTGGCCTGCCAGATGGGCATCGGCGCGCTCGGCTGCGTGCCGCTGGCGCTGCTCTTCGAGGATGTCACGGCCTGGGATTGGACGGATGAGACCGTGCCCTTTCTCGCACCCGCCTTCGCTTATGCGGTGCTGTTTCCGGGGATCGTGGCGACACTCTTGTGGTTCGTGCTGGTCAAGCGCGTCTCTGCGGCCGGCGCCTCGACCTTCCATTTTCTGAACCCCGTCTTCGGGGTGGGCTTTGCTTTCCTGTTCCTCGCCGAGCCGGTGAGTGCACGCGATGCCGTGGGCGTGGCCGCCGTTGCAGCCGGCATCCTGATCGTGAACCGCGCGCGGGGCTGAAAGCCTGGGTTAGGCGGCGGGGGCGAAGCGGGTGTAGAAGCGTTCGGACCCTGCCGCCATCTCCCGCAGAAGCGTCGGCGGGGCGAAGCGGCGACCATGGCGGGCGGCGAGATCCTCAGCGATCCTGAGCGCTTCATCCGTCCCGATCATGTCGAGCCAGGAGAGCGGACCGCCGGACCAGGGCGCGAAACCCCAGCCGAGGATCGCGCCCACATCGCCCTCGCGGATATCCATCAGGACCCCGTCCTCGAGCGCGCGCACGGCCTCGAGCGTCTGCGCCATCATCAGGCGGTGTTGCACCTCTTCGAGGCTCGGCTGCGCCGTGGCGTGGGGATAGAGATCGCCAAGACCAGGCCAGAGCCCATCGCGCCGCCCCGCCTCGGTATAGGCATAGAAGCCGGCGTTCGCCTTGCGGCCGAGCCGGGCCTGATCCACCACCATGGCGCGCATCACGCTGTAGGCGGGGCTCTCCTCCCAGGCCTCGCCCATGGCGGCCTTGGTCGCCTCCGCGATCTTGAGGCCAAGCTCGATGGAGACCTCGTCCGAGAGCTGGAGAGGCCCGACGGGAAAGCCGAGCTGCTTGGCGGCGTTCTCGATCAGCGCCGGGCGCACCCCCTCGGCGATCATCCGCACGCCCTCGTCGACATAGGGCAGAATGCAGCGATTGGCGTAGAAGAAGCGGGCGTCGTTGACGACGATGGGCGTCTTCTTCAGCTGGCGCACGAAATCGAGCGCTTTGGCAACGGCGGCATCGCCGGTCTCGCGTCCGCGGATGATCTCGACGAGCAGCATCTTGTGGACGGGGCTGAAGAAATGGATGCCGATGTACTGCTCGGGGCGGGCGCTGGCGCGGGCCAGATCCGATATGGGCAGCGTCGAGGTGTTGGTGGCGAAGATGGCCCCCGGGCCCGCGGCCGCCTCGGCCGCGCGCGTCACCTCGGCCTTCAGGCCGGGGTCCTCGAACACCGCCTCGACCACGAGATCGACACCCGCCAGCGCGGCGTAATCGGCCGTCGCGGTGACGCGGGCCAGGATCGCAGCGGCCGCAGCCTCGTCCATCCGCCGCTTCTTGACCGCCTCGCCGAGCAGCCCATCGATGGTGGCGCGGCCGCGGGCGGCGCTGTCGGCGTCACGGTCGATCAGGACCACCTCGATGCCGGCTTGGGCTGCCACATGAGCGATCCCGGCGCCCATCATCCCCGCCCCCAGCACGCCGAGGCGCGTGACCGGGCTC
>JBCCLX010000160.1:0-8680 GCA_039026635.1 Pseudomonadota bacterium | reverse complement strand
GGGGCGCGTAGGGGCAGCCTCGCCCCGACTTGCAGGAGACCGCCGTCGAAACCGCCGAGGCTCGCGCGGGTGAGCGTGGCGGCGGCGCCGAGCACCGGGGCGACGTCGAAACCGCCCGAGACGGCGAGATAGGCGGTCGCGCTCTGGCGCAGGGCCCCGACGCTCAGCCGGTCGCCCGGTTGAAGGGTGACGCTCTGCCACCCCTCGATCAGCTCCTCCCCGCCCGTGGCGCGGGCGAGGCGCATGGCGAGGGCTGCGCCGGCTGTGGCGAGGCGGAGCGGACCGCCCGCGGCCTCGATCACGGGGCCAAGATAGCGGAGCTCGAGCGCCGGGGTATCGAGCGGGTTGCCGGCAAGCGCATTGGCCTCGGCCAGGCTCTCACGGTCGAGCGCGCCGGAGGGGGGAACGCCGAAGCGCTGAAAGCCCCGTCGCCCCAGGTCCTGCAGCGTGGTGGCGAGGCCGGGATCGCGGATGAGGAGATGGGCGGTCACGCGGGCTCTCCCGCGCGCGGCGCGCGCTCTGGCTCTCCCGCGCGCGGCGCGCTCTCGGGCTGCCACTCTCCGGCCTGAGCGGCGGCCTCGATCTCGGCATAGGCGCTGGGCGCCATGGGCTCGAAGCGCACGGCATCGCCGGGGGCGAGGAGCGCGGGCCGCGCGGCGGCGGGATCGAAGAGGCGCACGGGCGTGCGGCCGATCAGATGCCAGCCGCCGGGGCTCGCGACCGGATAGATGACCGTGAGGCCGACGGCGATAGCGACGGAGCCGGCGGGCACGGCGGTGCGCGGATCGCTCCGGCGCGGGAAGTCGATCGCCGACGGCAGGTCGCCCATGTAGGGGCAGCCGGGCAGGAAGCCGATCATGTAGACATGGTGGTCGCGGCCCGCGTGCAGGTCGATGACGCCCGCCGGGCTCAGCCCCGCCCGCTCGGCGACGGCGTCGAGATCGGGGGCGCGCTCCCCCTCGTAACAGGCTGGCAGGTGCCAGAGGCGGGCCGTGCCGGCCCCGGCGGTGGTGGGGTCTGCGAGAAGCCTGCGGATGGCGGCCTCGACGGCAGGGCCGTCGGTGGCGAGCGGGTCGAACTGTACGAGGAGCGAGCGGAAGCTCGGCGCCGTCTCGACAACCCCTGCCGGCGGATCGTCGGCGATGCGGGCATCGAGGGCGAGGACCGCCGCCGAGAGGGCACGGTCCTTCTCGGTCCCGAACTCGACGATCAGGGCCGCGTCGCCGAAGGGCAGGAAGCGCGGGGTCGTGTCTGTGCTCTCACCACCGTCCATCGCCTGCCCCCTGCTCAGCCGTCCGCGAGCGCGACGCTATCGGGCAGGGGACGTGGCGTCCATGGCGCAGGCGGGACCCACCTATGCTTGCGCCGCAGGGCGCGGCATCGCATCCATCGGGGGCCGCACTCAGGCCGACCACGGCAGGGTCGCGGGACAGGCAGGGGAGAGCGGGCGCGATGCGGATCAACATCAATGCGGATATGGCCGAGGGGTTCGGCCCCTATGACATCGGCGACGACACCGCGCTTCTGGGGATCATCAAGAGCGCCAATATCGCCTGTGGCATGCATGGCGGCGACCCGTCGGTCATGCACCGGGTGATCTTGGCGGCGGCCGAAGCGGGGGTGAGCCTCGGCGCGCATCCGGGCTTCAACGATCTCTGGGGCTTTGGGCGTCGGCAGATCCGGATGAAACCGGTCGAGCTTGAGCACTTGGTTGCCTATCAGATCGGCGCGATGCTGGGCATGGCGGCCTATGCGGGCGTGCCGGTGACGCATGTGAAGGCGCATGGGGCGCTCAACAACATGGCCTGTGTGGAGCGCGATTATGCCGATGCGATCATGGCCGCACAGAAGACCGTGGCGCCCGATCTGATCGCGCTGGTGATGCCGGGGACGGAGATGGAGCGCGCCGCGGCGGAGGCGGGGCTTGCCATCGGGCGCGAGGCTTTCGTGGATCGGACCTATGAGGACGATGGCACGCTGACGCCGCGCAGCATCCCCGGCTCGGTCATCAAAGACCCGTCCGTCGCGGCCGAACGGGTGGTGCGCATGGTGCAGGAAGAGACGATCATCTCGCGGCACGGCACGCCCCTGCCCATCGGCTTCGACAGCCTCTGTGTGCATGGCGATGAGCCGACCTCGGTGGCGGTGGCCCAGGCGGCGCGCGCAGCACTTGAGGGCGCGGGCGTCGAGATTGTGACGCTGCCGGCCATGTTGGGGCGGTGAGCCCCGGCTTTTTTGCTTTTCAGCGCGCGAGGCTCGGGTAGGGTCGAGGGCAAGGCGGCCGTGCATGCGTCGCCACTGACAGGCCCTGAGGAGATCGTCATGACCATCCGTGCTTTTGTGAGTGCTTGCGCGCTTGCCACCCTCGCTGTGGTGCCGGCTGCCGCCCAGACATGGGATATGCCGGTGCCTTACGGCGATACGAATTTTCACACCGTGAACCACATGCAGTTTGCGGCCGATGTGGCCGAGGCGACGGGCGGCAAGATCGATATCACGGTCCATCCCTCGGGCTCTCTGTTCAAGCATCCCGAGATCAAGAACGCGGTGCGCTCGGGCCAGGTGCCGGTGGGTGAGTTCCTGCTCTCGCGCCTCTCGAACGAGAACCCGATGTTCGAGCTGGACAGCGTGCCGTTCCTGGCGACGTCCTATGACGATGCCGAGAAGCTCTGGGAGGTCTCGCGGCCGGCCGTGGAGGCGCTGCTCGCCAAGGAAGGGCTGATGGTGCTCTACGCCGTGCCCTGGCCGCCGCAGGGGCTTTATGCCGACCGCGCCATCGAGACGGGTGACGAGCTCTCGGGTTTGAAGTTCCGCGCCTATAACGCGGCGACCGAGCGGTTGGCGCAGCTCGTGGCCGCGGTGCCGACGCAGGTGGAGGTACCGGATCTGGCGCAGGCCTTCTCGACCGGCCGGGTCGATGCCATGGTCACCTCGCCGTCCACGGGCGCGAACACCAAGGCCTGGGACTATCTGAGCCACTACTACGACGTGCAGGCCTGGCTGCCGAAGAACATCGTCGTGGCGAATGAGCGGGCGGTGCGCGGCCTCGACGAGGACACGCGCGCGGCGCTGATGGCGGCAGCCGAGGCCGCGCAGGCGCGCGGCTGGGCCGCCTCGCGCGCCGAGACGGAGACCAAGACCGCGGCGCTCGCCGAGAACGGCATCGCCGTGGCGGCCCCGGGCGATGCGCTGCGCTCGAAGCTGGAGGGCGTGGGCAGCGTGATGGCCGAGGAGTGGCTCTCGCGCGCCGGCAAAGACGGATCGGACGTTATCGCGGCCTTCCGGAACTGATGAAAGCCGAGGGGCGGGAGCGGGCCATGCCCAGCCTGTGCCATCGGGCTCGAACCGATGGCGCCCCGCCGGCACATCCCCACCCGCCCATCCTGGCGCGGGTGGGCACGACCCGCTCCCGCCCTGGCTGCGCCTTGACCTAAGTGATCCCGCCCCTTCGGCGGAGGATGCGCCTCCAGCCGCATCATCTGTCTTAGCGCGGGCGCCTGGCTCGGGTTTTGCCTTAGCCCTTCTGACCCGTGACCGCGGGCAAGCCCCTCCGGAGACCGCCATGCGTGCCCATCTCGACCGGCTTTACGATCTTTCGGGCGTTGTCGCGGCCGGGTTCTTGGCGTTGATCGCGCTCACGGTGCTCGTGCAGGTGGCGTTCAATCTGGTCGATGCCGTCGCGCTGGCGGTCACGGGGCGGGCAGTGGGGCTGGTGCTGCCCTCTTATGCGGAGTTCACTGGCTATTTTCTCGCCACATCCTCGTTTCTTGCCGCCGCCCATACCCTGCGGCGCGGGGCGCATATCCGGGTGAGCCTGGTGCTGCAGCGGTTGGGGCCCAGGGCGCGGCAGGTGGCGGAGGTGTGGTGCGGGGGCGTGGGGGCGCTGTTGGGGCTCTACTTCACGGGCTGGATGTGGGCGCTTGTGGAGGAGTCCCTCCGCTTCGGCGACCTGAGCCCCGGGCTTATCCCGGTGCCGATCTGGATCCCGCAGGCGGGCATGGCGCTGGGCCTTACCGTTTTCACCGTCGCGCTGATCGATGCCTGCGTCTCGGCCATTCGCGGCGAGACGATCACCGATGCGCCGGAAGGGGAGTTCTGAGATGGAGCTCTTCGCTGGGATCATGTTGGTCGTCGTCCTCTTCGCGCTGCTCGGCTCAGGGCTTTGGGTGACGCTCTCGCTCTTCGGTGCCGGGGCGGCGGCCTTCCTGCTGTTTACGGATCGGGCGCTCTTCACGGGCTTTGGCACCGTCGGGCAGACGCTGGCCTCGACGGTTTGGGGCGCGTCGAACTCCTGGGCGCTGGCCGCGCTGCCGCTCTTTATCTGGATGGGGGAGATCCTCTTTCGCTCGCGCCTGTCCTCGGATCTCTTCACGGGGCTCGCACCTTGGCTTGGGCGCCTGCCGGGCTCGCTCCTACATGTGAATATCCTCGGCTGCGGGATTTTTGCCGCCGTCTCGGGCTCCTCGGCGGCGACCTGCGCGACGGTGGGCAAGATGTCGATGCCCGAGCTTGAGGCGCGCGGCTATGACCGGCCGCTGGTGATCGGGACGCTGGCGGGCTCGGGTACGCTGGGTCTTCTGATCCCGCCCTCGATCATCCTGATCGTCTATGGCGTGGCCATTGAGGAATCGATCGCGCGGCTCTTCCTGGCCGGCGTCGGGCCGGGGATCATGATGCTCGCGCTCTTCATGGGCTACGTCATGGTCTGGGCGCTGATGAACCCCTCGCGCATGCCGGCACAACGGGAGGAGGCGCTGCCTTTCGTCGAGAAGCTGAAACGCTCGCGCACGCTGATCCCCATTGTGATGCTCATCGCAGGCGTGATCGGGTCGATCTATGCGGGGCTTGCCTCGCCCACGGATGCGGCGGCGGTGGGGGTGCTTCTGTCCTTCGTGCTCGTCTGGTGGAATGGGGAGCTCACGACCCGCGTTTTCACCGAGAGCCTGATGGCGGCGACGCGGACCTCTTGCATGATCGCGCTGATCCTGGCGGGGGCTGCGTTTCTGACGGTTGCCATGGGGTTCACAGGCATCCCGCGGGCGCTGGCGACCTGGATCGGCGAGATGGGGCTGTCGGCGACGGGGCTGCTCATCGCGCTCACGGTCTTCTTCATCGTGCTCGGGTGTTTTCTCGACGGGATCTCGGTGGTGGTGCTCACCACCGCCGTCATCGTGCCGATGGTCGAGGCGGTGGGGATCGACCGGATCTGGTTCGGGATCTTTTTGGTGCTGGTCGTCGAGATGAGCCAGATCACGCCGCCCGTGGGCTTTAATCTCTTCGTCCTGCAGGGAATGACGGGGCGCGATATCCTGGCGATTGCAGGGCATGCCGCGCCCTTCTTCCTCCTGCTCCTCCTTGGCGTCGTCCTGATCGTCGCCTTTCCCGGGATCGCCACTTGGCTGCCGAGCCAGATGGGGCGCTGAGCTATTCCGCTGCCGCGAGGAAGCCGCCGGACTGGCGGGTCCAGAGCCGGGCGTAGAGATCATTGGCAGCCAGCAGGCTCGCATGGGTGCCTTCCTCGCGCACGCGGCCCTGGTCGAGCACGACGATCCGGTCCATGGCCTGGATGGTGCTGAGCCGGTGGGCGATGGCGAGCACGGTGCGGCCCTCCATCACGCTCTGCAGCGCCGTCTGGATCTCCGCCTCGACCTCGCTGTCGAGGGCCGAGGTCGCTTCGTCGAGGATCAGGATCGGGGCGTCCTTGAGGATCGCACGGGCGATGGCGATGCGCTGACGCTGCCCGCCCGAGAGCTTCACCCCGTTCTCGCCCAGATGTGCGGCATAGCCCTCCCGTCCCCGCGGATCGCGGATCTCGGCGATGAACTCATGGGCGGCCGCGCGGCGGGCGGCCTCGATCATCGCTTCCTCCCCGGCCTCGGGATTGCCATAGAGGATGTTGTCGCGAGCCGAGCGGTTGAAGAGCGCGGGCTCTTGGGTGACCGTCGCGATCTGGCGGCGCAGCCAGTCCTGGGGCACATGGCGGATGTCATGGCCATCGAGCGCGATGCGCCCTTCTTCGAGATCATGGAGACGCAGGAGTGCTGCGACGGCTGTGGATTTGCCCGCGCCGGAGGGGCCGACGAGGCCCACCTTCTCGCCGGGCGCGACCTGCAGATCGATCCCATTAAGCCCGCCGCCCTTGCGCCGGCCATAGCGGAAGATCGCGCCCTCGAAGGCAACCGCCCCTGTGGCGCGGGGCTCTGGGACGGTGGCATCGGGCGCATCGGTCAGGCTGTGATGCGGGGAGAGGGTGCGCATCCCGTCCTCGAGCACGCCGATCTCGGTGAAGATCGTCATGGCCACGAAGCTGATCCAGCCGGACATATGGCTGAGCCGCATCGCGAGCAGGCCCGCCGCGGTCACATCGCCGAGCGATGCCGTCCCCGCACTCCAGAACCAGAAGCCCGCGCCCAGGAGCGCCGCTGGCAGGACGCCGGAGAGGAACGACAGCCAGGTGCGGAAAACCCAGACCGTGCGGCCGAAGGCAAGCCCGGCCTCGCGATAGCGCGCGATCGAGGTCTGCGCCGCGGCCTCCTCGCGCCCTGTGTGGGCGAAGAGCTTCACGGTCTCGATATGGCTGATCTGATCGACGAGCTGGCCCGAGAGACCCGAGCGCGCATCCGCCCGTGCCCGGGCGCGGGCCCGGATCTCCGGCAGAAAGCGGCGCACGAGCAGCGCATAGACGACGAACCAGAGCGCCAAGATCGCCGCGAGCCGCCAGTCTGCGGCCCCGAGCACCAGGAGCGCGCCGACGACGGCCGAGAGCCCATAGGCGATGGCGTTCAGAAACTCGTTGGTGCCTGTGGCGACGGCGGTGGCGGTCTGCATCTCCTTCTGGCTGATCCGCCCGGCGAAATCGTCCTGAAAATAGCCGACCGCCTGGCCGAGCGTGTGCTTGTGCAGCCGCCAGATCGAGAGATGGCTGAGCCCTGGCGTGACGCTGATCGAGGAGAGCCCAGAGTTGAGCGCCATGAGCGCCGGTCGTGCGATCAGCAGAAAGACGCCGATGAGCAGGAGGGCTGCCCATTCGCTGGAAAAGAACGTCTCGCGCGCGCCTGCCGCCTCCGCTGCGGTGGCCAGATCGATGGCCCAGCCGACCAGGAAGGCACCGAGCGCCTCCGCCATGCCGAGCACCAGAGAGACCCCGGCGAACATCCAGATCGCCGGCTCCGAGCCCTTCATGAGCCAGCGGTAGAAGGCCCAGGTCTTCTGTGGTGGGGGGCCGTCGGCCTCGGCAAAGGGATCGAAGAGGGTCTCGAAAAAGCGGGTCATTGCGATGTCCGGTCTGAACCAGGCGCGCGGCGAACCGCATGCCGTGTCGACCAAACGTAGGGCGCGGCGACCGATTTCCCTACGCCATGGTGCAACGGATCCCGCGACGAGGCGGCGCGGTGCGCTTGCGGGGTCGGGATCGCCGCGTGGTCCGGATCGCCGAGGGGGCCGGATCGCCGCGCGGTCGGGCAGGCGTCTGCCTGCTGCGGGTCGCTACTCTGCGGGCTCGGTCGCCCGGCTGTCGATGAAGCCGCCGGATTGGCGGGCCCAGAGGCGGGCATAGAGCCCGTTGGCCTCGAGCAGCGCGTCATGGCTCCCGTCCTCGACCACGCGGCCTTCGTCGAGCACGACGATGCGGTCCATGGCTTGGATGGTGCTGAGCCGGTGGGCAATTGCGATAACAGTGCGCCCGGCCATGAGCTCCTCCAGGCTCTCCTGGATCGCGGCCTCCACTTCGCTGTCGAGCGCAGAGGTCGCCTCGTCGAGGATCAGGATCGGCGCGTCCTTCAGCACGGCGCGGGCGAGGGCGATGCGCTGGCGCTGCCCGCCCGAGAGCTTCACGCCCCGCTCGCCCACATAGGCATCGAGGCCGCGGCGCTGATCGCGATCGGCCAGATCGTCGATAAAGTCCGTCGCGGCGACCTTGCGCACTGCCGACATGATCTCCTCATCCGTCGCCTCCGGCTGGCCGTAGCGGATGTTCTCCCGGATCGAGCGGTGCAGGAGCGCGGTGTCCTGGGTGACCATGGCGATCTTGGCGCGCAGGCTCTCCTGCGTCACGCCGCGCAGATCTTGCCCGTCGATCAGCACACAGCCCTCCTCGGGATCGAAGAAGCGGAGCGCGAGGTTGACGAGCGTCGATTTGCCAGCGCCCGACCGGCCGACGAGGCCGACGCGCTCACCCCCCTTGATCGTCAGATCGATGCCCCGCACGCCGCCGGCGCCGCGGCCATAGTGATGCGCGACGCCTTTGAACGCGATGGCACCCTCGCTGAGCGCCAGCGTCGTGGCATCTTCCGCATCGGGCATGCGCAGCGGCTTGGAGATCGTCTCCATCCCTTCCTGCACGGTGCCCACGTTCTGAAAAAGGGTCGAGACGGTCTGCATGATCCAGTCCACGAGGCCCGACATCCTGAGCGCGATGGCGACGGCGGCGGCGACTGTGCCTGGCGTCACCGAGCCACCGGTCCAGAGGTAGACCGCATAGCCGACGACACCGCCGTAGAGCATGACATGCAGCGCCGCCATGCCGGCCTGGAGGTAGGTGTAGAGCCGGGTCTGCCGCGCGAAGGTCCAGCGGAAGTCGTCAAGCGCCTCCTTGGCATAGGCATCCTCGCGCTCGGCATGGGCGAAGAGCTTCACGGTCTGGATGTTGGTGTAGGCATCGACGATGCGCCCGGCGAGGAGC
>JBCCLX010000159.1:0-8729 GCA_039026635.1 Pseudomonadota bacterium | reverse complement strand
GCACGCGCGCCCGGCGGCTCGTTCATCTGGCCATAGACCAGCGCCACCTTCGACTCCGCCAGGTTGTCCTTGTTGATAACGCCCGCGTCCATCATCTCGTAGTAGAGATCGTTGCCCTCACGCGTCCGCTCACCGACGCCGGCAAAGACCGAATAGCCCGAGTGCACCTTGGCGACGTTGTTGATCAGCTCCTGGATCAGCACCGTCTTGCCCACGCCAGCACCGCCGAAGAGGCCGATCTTACCGCCGCGCGAATAGGGCGCCAGCAGATCGACGACCTTGATGCCGGTGACCAGGATCTCGGCCTCAGTCGACTGGGCCGCGAAGTCCGGGGCGGCCTGGTGGATCGGGCGCTGCTCCGTCGCGTCGACCGGCCCCTTCTCGTCGATGGGCTCACCGATCACGTTAAGGATGCGGCCGAGTGTGGCGTTCCCGACGGGCACCGCAATCGGCTCGCCGGTGTCCGTCACGCTCTGTCCCCGTACGAGGCCCTCGGTACCGTCCATCGCGATGGTGCGCACCGTGCTCTCGCCGAGGTGCTGGGCCACCTCGAGCACGAGACGCACGCCATTGTTGTCGGTTTCCAGTGCGTTGAGGATCGCCGGCAGATGCTCATCGAACTGCACGTCGACGACGGCGCCGATGACCTGGGTGACCTTACCAACTTCAGCCATGATAACTCTCCGTCGTCAGAGCGCTTCGGCGCCCGAGATGATCTCGATCAGTTCCTTGGTGATCGCGGCCTGACGCGAGCGGTTGTACTCGAGGTTCAGCCTGTCGATCATGTCGCCCGCATTGCGCGTGGCGTTGTCCATTGCCGCCATCCGGGCGCCCTGCTCCGAGGCGGCGTTCTCGAGCAGCGCCGTGAAGACCTGCGTGGCGAGATTGGCCGGCAGCAAGTCAGCCAGGATCGCCTCTTCACTCGGCTCGTACTCGTAGAGCGCGCTGCTGCCCGCCTCGTCCTCGCCCTCCGCGTCCTCGAACTGCGCGGGGATCAGGCGCAGCGGCGTCGGCTCTTGGCTGATCACCGATTTGAACTTGGCAAAGAGCAGGGTGCAGACGTCGAACTCCTCACGCTCGAAGCGCATCATGATATCGCCGGCGACCTCATGGGCCTGCTCGAAGCCGATCCGCTTGATCCCCGAGAGATCGACATGATCGACGAACATATGGCTGAAATCGCGGCGAAGCTGATCGCGCCCCTTGCGGCCGACGGTGATGATCTTGACGGTTTTGCCCTTGGCATCCAGCTCCTCGATCGTCCGGCGCGCAAGGCGCACGATGGACGAGTTGAAGCCGCCGCAGAGACCACGCTCGGCCGTGCAGACCACGAGCAGATGCGTCTCGTCCCGCCCGTTACCGACCAAGAGCTGCGGTGCCGTCGGGCTGTTCTGCGCCGAGGCCGCGAGGCTGCCCATGATCGTATTCATGCGCTCGGCATAAGGCCGCGCAGCCTCCGCCGCCTCCTGCGCACGGCGCAGCTTGGCGGCGGCGACCATCTGCATCGCCTTGGTGATCTTCCTCGTCGATTTGACGGAGGTGATCCGGTTCTTCAGATCCTTGAGGCTCGGCATCGCGGGCTCCCGTCGCTGATCCTAGAGGCGCGCGTCGCGGGCCTCAGGAGAAGCCCTTTTTGACGCCTTCGATCACCGATTTGATCTTATCGGACAGATCGCCGGCGACCTTGCGGTCATTGTTCGCGATGTCATCCAGGAGGGCGCGCTGGCTGTTGCGCAGCTCCGAGAGCAGCGCCTCTTCGAACTCACCCACCTTCGCGGTCGGCAGATCGTCGAGGTAGCCTTGCGTCCCGGCGAAGATCACACAGACCTGCTCGGCATTCGTCAGCGGCGAGTACTGCGGCTGCTTCAGCAGCTCGGTCAGCCGCGCACCGCGGTTCAGCAGCTTCTGCGTCGCAGCATCAAGGTCCGAGGCGAACTGCGAGAAGGCGGCCATCTCACGGTACTGAGCAAGCTCAAGCTTCACCGCGCCGGCGACCGATTTCATCGCTTTGGTCTGCGCCGCAGAGCCCACGCGGCTCACTGAGAGGCCGACGTTCACGGCCGGGCGCACGCCCTGGAAGAAGAGGTCCGTCTCGAGGAAGATCTGACCGTCGGTGATCGAGATCACGTTGGTCGGAATAAACGCCGACACGTCGCCCGCCTGCGTCTCGATGATCGGCAGCGCGGTCAGCGAGCCCGACTGATGGTCGGCATTCAGCTTGGCCGCACGCTCCAAGAGGCGCGAGTGGAGGTAGAAGACGTCGCCCGGGTAGGCTTCGCGGCCCGGCGGACGGCGAAGCAGCAGCGACATCTGGCGATAGGCCACGGCCTGCTTGGAGAGATCGTCGTAGATGATCAGGCCGTGCATGCCGTTGTCGCGGAAATACTCCGCCATCGCACAGGCCGAATAGGGCGCAAGATACTGCATCGGCGCCGGCTCGGAGGCGGTGGCGGCGACCACGATCGAGTAGTCGAGCGCGCCGTTCTCCTCGAGCTTGCGCACGAGCTGGGCGACCGTCGAGCGCTTCTGACCGACGACGACGTAGATGCAGTAGAGCTTCTTGCTCTCATCCCCACCGGCTGCGTCGTTATAGGCCTTCTGGTTGAGGATGGTATCGACGGCGATGGCGGTCTTGCCGGTCTGCCGGTCGCCGATGATCAGCTCGCGCTGGCCACGGCCGATCGGGATCAGCGCATCGATGGACTTGATGCCGGTCGCCATCGGCTCGTCCACGGACTGGCGCGGGATGATGCCGGGGGCCTTCACGTCGGCGATGCGACGTTCGGCGAATTCCACCGGGCCCTTGCCGTCGATCGGGTTGCCGAGGGCATCGACCACGCGGCCCAGCAGGCCCTTGCCCGCCGGCACGTCCACGATCGAATTCGTGCGCTTGACCGTGTCGCCTTCTTTAATGTCGCGGTCCGAGCCGAAGATCACGACGCCGACGTTGTCCTCTTCGAGGTTCAGCGCCATGCCGCGGATCCCGCCCGGGAATTCCACCATCTCGCCGGCCTGGACCTGGTCGAGGCCGTAGACGCGGGCGATACCGTCACCGACGGACAGCACGCGGCCGATCTCGGATACCTCGGCCTCCTGGCCAAAATTCGCGATCTGCTCCTTGAGGATGGAGGAGATTTCCGATGCCTGGATGCCCATCAGCCGGCCTCTCTCATGGTGGTGTGCAACGTAGCGAGCTTGGAGCGGATCGACGTGTCGACCATGCGCGAGCCCACCTTCACGATCAGTCCGCCGATGAGGCTCTCATCGACGCGAATGTCCAATTTGACGTCCTGGCCCGTGGCGGCCTTGAGCGATGCGGTCAGCGCCTTCTTCTGGGCAGCCGACAGCTTGCGTGCGGCAGTCACTTCAGCGGTGATCTCACCACGATGCGCGGCCAGGCGCGCGCTAAAGGCGCGCAGCACATCGGCCAGCACGAAGAGCCGACGCTTGGACGCCATCAGCGCCACGAGATTGCCAACGAAGGCGCCGATGCCGAGCGCGCTGACGACCGCGGCCATCGCTTTGCCCTGGGCCTCGCGGCTATAGAGCGGGCTGTCGACGAGGGTGCGCAGATCGGCGCTGTCGGCCATGGCGGCGGCGAGCGTGTCGACGTCCTTCTCCACCGTATCGAGCGCTTTTTGCTCCAACGCCAGTTCGAACAGGGCGGTGGCGTAGCGATCGGCGATACCTGAGGTGAGGGAGCTGTCGGCCACGTCCAACCTTTCCGCTTGCCGCGTCAGCCAGGCACGGCGACGGGCGTTGGCGCGCGGGGGAGCCCCGCTCGACGAGTTGCGGTGCAGCTAGCACGCCAAGATAGCCCTTGCAACATCCCTTCGTGGCGCCGCGAAACGTCGTTTCGAGGGCACCGCTGACAGGCTTCAGCCGGCACGGACCCGGCATTGAAAGCAGCCGTTCGATGCGGATCGCACATCGACGAAGGCGACCTCGGTGCGATCCAGAAGCGCGGCTGCCCGGGCGGATAGATCACCGGCCTCTACCACGCCGCCGGTCCCATAGACGATCCGCTCATCCGGGCCGTAGGCGCGGAGCATGTAAGACGGGCTCGTCGTCAGGATGTCGGGCAAGCCCAGGCCCGAGAAGGGCGTGCAGTCATCGGCGCAGAGGAAAACGGGGCCTGCCTCGGCATAAGGCTGGCGGGTCTCGAAGGGGCGCCAGGACAGGACCAACATGGCGGCGCCCTTCGGGATCTCGCAGAGGCAATGCCGGCACGGGTTCCCCTCCCCGTCCGAGACACGCCGCTCGGGCACACACCCCAGCGCATCGGGAGCGCCGGCACGGAAGCGGCGGGCGGCACGGGTCGGCATCGGGTGAAAGCGCGGGCGCGCCATGGCGTCCTCCTCGGTGGCGATAGGGCGCAGGATGATCCGTTCGTAGCGGCGAGGCGACCCGGATCCTGCGACGACGCACCGCGCTCAGAGAAAACTCTGCGGGTCGATGTCTACGGTCACCCGTACTGCCGAAGGCACCTTCACCGAGGCCAGCCAGCGCCGCAGCGCCTCCTGGAGCGCGACGCCCTTCGCCGCCTTGGCGAGCAGGCGGTAGCGGATGCGGCCGCGGATGCGCGCGATGGGCGCGGGCGCGGGGCCATAGAGCGTGACATCCTCAGCCGCCAGCATCGGGGCCCCGCGGCCAAGGGCGCGGGCGATCTCGGAAGCTCTGTCCTCATCCTCCGAGCTCACCACGATCCCCGCCAGACGGCCATAGGGCGGCATGCCGGCGGCCCAGCGCTCCTCGGCGAGCCCGCGCCAAAACCCCTCCGCATCGTCGGAGATCATGGCGCGGAACACCGGGTGGTCGGGGTTGGCGGTCTGAATAAGGGCCATGCCCGGTCGCTCTGCCCGCCCGGCCCGTCCTGCCACCTGATAGAGGAGCTGGAAGGTCCGCTCGGCCGCCCGCAGGTCTCCGCCATGCAGCCCCATATCCGCATCGACCACGCCCACGAGCGTCAGCAACGGGAAGTTGTGCCCCTTCGCCACCATCTGCGTGCCGATCACGATATCCGCCTCGCCGGCCGCGATGGCCGCGAGCCGCGCCTTGAGATCGCTGGGTCCGAGCGAGAGATCCGAGCTCAGCACCTCGATCCGCGCATCCGGAAAGAGGCTCGCCGCCTCCTCGCCCAGCCGCTCGACCCCGGGCCCACAAGCGGTCAGATCATCGGCGCGCCCGCAGGACGGGCAGGCCGGGGGCAGACGTTCCTCATAGCCGCATTGATGGCAGAGCAGGACGCCGCGAAACCGGTGCGTGACGAGCCAGGCATCGCATTGCGGGCAGCCGAACTGATGCCCACAGTGCCGACACAGCATCAGCGGGGCATAGCCCCGGCGATTGAGGAAAAAGAGCGTCTGCTCGCCTCGCGCCAACCGCTCCCGCGTCGCCTCGACCAGCGGCTCCGAGAGCCAGCGATCGCGCCCGGGGCTGTGCTCGCGCAGATCCACGAGGGCGAGCTTGGGCATCACGGCGGCCCCGAACCGCTCCGGCAGATCGATCCGCGTGTACTTGCCGGCCTCCGCATTGGCCCAGGTTTCGAGCGAGGGCGTGGCGGAGGCGAGGATCGCGGCCGCGCGCTCTAGCGAGGCGCGCAGGACCGCCATGTCGCGGGCATTGTAGTGAACCAGATCCTCCTGCTTGAAGGAGCCCTCATGCTCCTCGTCCACCACGATCAGGCCCAGATCGGCGAAGGGCAGGAAGAGCGCCGAGCGAGCGCCCACCACGAGCGACGCCCGCCCCTCAGCCACGCCATGCCACACGCGCCGACGCTCGGGCGGGGCGACCCCGTGGTGCCATTCGGCCGGCCGGGCCCCAAAGCGCGCTTCGACACGGGCCAGAAACTGCGGCGTCAGCGCCACCTCGGGGATCAGCACCAACGCCTGGCGCCCTGCCGCCAGGCATTCGGAGACGGCCTCTAGGTACACTTCCGTCTTCCCAGATCCCGTGACGCCGTAGAGCAGCGTGGTGGCGAATTGGCCTGTCCGAACGCTTTCCCGCACGCGCGCCGAGGCCGCGGCCTGCGCCTCCGAAAGCCGATGGCTCGGTGCCTGCCCGAAGAGGGGGGCGAAGGGGGCCGCGGCCGGCACCGTCTCCTCCCGCAATGCACCAGCCTTCACGAGCCCCGTCACAACCGCAGCCGTCACCCCAGCCTCGCGCGCAAGCTCACTGGCCGTCAGCCGCAAGGGTGTCGCCGCAGCGGCCTGCAGCACGCGCCCCCGCGCGGGCGTGAGCCGTGCGGGAACCGCGCCCGTGGCCGCCAGCACCCGGCGCAGGCGCGGCGGGGCGCCCAGCTCGGGCACTCGCGTCGCCAGGCGGAGCATCATGCCGATGGGCGTCAGCGTATAGGCAGCCACCCGAGACAAGAACGCCCGCATCTCCGGGCGCATCGGCACCACCTCGAGACGCGCGGCGACCGGCTTCAACCGCGCCTCCGGCGTCTCCCCCGTGCCCTCGCCCCAAACGACGCCCACCGTCGCGCGCGGGCCGAGGCTGACCTTCACGAAATCACCGGGTGCGAGGTCCATGCCCTCGGGCACCGCATAGTCGAGCGGGCCGTCAAACGGCATCGGGACGACGACGCCGACCCGCCGCTGGGGCACCTCGCCCCCGAAGAGTGCACGCTGAGTCTCTTCGGCAACGCCGCTCACGCCGGCCCCCCGCAGGCGCCTGCGCCCCGTGGTCCCACCCCGACCGCTCCGCTAGGGTGCGCGCTCAACCCAGTCATCATCGGGGCGCGCCCATGAAGTTCTTCGTCGACACGGCCGACATCGCGGAGATCCGCGAGCTCGCCGCCACCGGCATGGTGGACGGTGTCACCACCAACCCGTCGCTGATCGCCAAGTCCGGGCGCGACTTCATGGAGGTCACCCGCGAGATCTGTGACATCGTCACCGGCCCCGTCTCGGCCGAGGTTACCGCCACCGAGGCCGATGCGATGATTGCCGAGGGCCGACACCTCGCCGCCATCGCCCCCAATATCGCGGTCAAAGTGCCGCTGACCTGGGACGGGTTGCGCGCCTGCAAGACGCTCTCGGACGAGGGGCGGATGGTCAATGTCACGCTCTGTTTCTCGGCCAACCAGGCGCTCCTTGCCGCGAAAGCCGGCGCGAGCTTCATCTCGCCCTTCATCGGCCGGCTCGACGATATCGGCCTCGACGGCATGGAGCTGATCGCCGAGATCCGCGAGATCTACGACAATTACCCTGACTTCCGCACCGAGATCCTCGCCGCCTCGATCCGCACGGTGAACCATGTGACCGAAGCGGCCAAGATCGGCGCCGATGTCGCGACCCTGCCGCCCGGCGTCCTGAAGAAGCTCGCCGATCATCCGCTCACGGACAAGGGGCTTGCCGCCTTCCTGGCCGACTGGGCCAAGACCGGCCAAACGATCCTGAAGTGAGGCGCGCATGAGCGAGACCTGCCCGCCCGAGGAGGGCGTGACACCACCATCGAGCACGCCCCCGGCAAGTGCTGCCGTCGCAACCAAGACGAGCGGCGCGCTTGATGACGGAGACCGCGATCTGGTGCGCAGCCTGGTGATGGCCGAGCCCGAGCTGGTGCTCGGCGACGATCGCGTGATGCGCGCCCTGATCGGGGCATCGGCCCCGGGGGGCGCGGCCCCGGATGTCCCGGCGCGCAATATCGTCGATCTGCGCGACAAGCTGGTGGAGCGGCTGGAGACGCGGCTATCGAAACTGGTCCATACCAATCGCTCCGTGATTGCCGCAGCCTATGAGAACGTGGCCTCGACGGGGGCGCTGCATGCGGGCGTGCTCGACCTGATGGCGGCGGATGATCTGACAGGCTTCATCACCGCGCTGGCCGAGCGGCTGCCTGCCAGGGTGAGCATCGCGACCGCGCGGCTTTGTCTTGAGGGCGAGGTCGAGGACGTGACGCCGGCGACCGCATTGGGATCGGCGGGGGCCGGGCTCTTGGTGATGCCGCGGGGCAGTATCGCGACCTATCTCGCGGTCGACGGCACGCCCTCGGCCGATGGGATCCTGCTGCGCATGACGCCGGCGGAGGCTGAGGTGCTCTATCCCGGGGCCCATGCGGCGTCGGAGGCACTGCTGCCGCTCTCCCTCGGCGCCGATAGGACGCCCGGCCTCCTAGCGCTCGCTTCGATCGATCCGGAGCGGTTTTCGCCGGATCAGGGCACCGAGCTGCTCGGCTTCCTGGCAGCGGTGACGGCGCGACTGGCCAGCCACCACTTGGCCGCGCATCACGCCAACGATCTCCCGGGCTGATGGGCCGCCCCGAGCCGAACGACGCCCTGCGTGCCGCCGCGCTGCCGGATGCGATGGCGGCCCTCATCGGGCGCTGGACCGGCTATCTGGCCGGCACGCGCGGGCGCGGTGCGCTGACGGTTGAGGCCTATGCCGGCGCGGTCCGCCGCTTCCTGCTCTTCATGGCACAGCACACCGGCGAGGGGCCGACGGCGACCAGCCTCGGCGCCCTCAGCGTCACGGATTTTCGCGCCTGGATGGCGGCGGAGCGCGGGCGCGGGCTCTCGGCACGCACGCTCGGGCGGGAGCTGGCCGCAGTGCGCGGCTTCTTCGCCTGGCTCGAGGCCGCCGATGGCATCGCCTGCCCCGCCCTCCTGCGCATCGAGACGCCGAGGGCGCGGCGGGGCCTGCCCCGCCCGGTGGCGGAGGACGATGCCCGTGCCGTGCTGGATGCCATTGCGAGCGATGGACGCAAGCCTTGGGAGCAGGCGCGCG
>JBCCLX010000158.1:0-8840 GCA_039026635.1 Pseudomonadota bacterium | reverse complement strand
CGGAGCACAGGCTGCAGCCCTGCAGGGAGGGGATCATGGCTTTCCGCACGCTCGACGACCTCGACATGAAGGGCAAGCGCGTGCTGATCCGCGTGGACCTCAACGTGCCGGTCAAGGCCGGCCAGGTCACAGACGATACCCGCATCCGCGCCCATATCCCCACCATCACGACCGTGGCCCGCGCAGGCGGCTTGCCGATCCTGCTCGCGCATTTCGGCCGGCCCAAGGGCCAGGTCGTCGTCGAGATGTCGCTCGGCCAAGTGGCGGACGCGCTGCAAGCGGCCCTCGCCAAGGACGGGATGGATGCGAATGTGCTGGTCGCGCCGGACTGCATAGGTCCGCTCGCCGAGGAGGCAGCCGAACGGCTCACGACCGGCCAGGTTCTGCTCCTCGAAAACACGCGCTTTCATGCCGGTGAAGAGGCGAATGATCCGGATTTTGCCGATGCGCTGGCTGCCATCGGCGATCTCTTCGTCAACGACGCGTTCTCGGCCGCCCATCGTGCCCATGCCTCGACGACGGGCCTGGCCGAGCGCCTGCCCTCCGCAGCCGGACGGCTCATGCAGGCGGAGCTCGACGCACTCGCCAAGGCGCTGGGGGAGCCTGAGCGACCGGTGGTGGCGTTGGTCGGTGGGGCCAAGGTTTCGACCAAGCTCGACCTCCTCGGCAATCTCCTTGGCCGCGTCGATCGCATCGTCATCGGCGGGGGCATGGCCAATACCTTCCTCGCCGCTCAGGGCAAGCCCGTCGGCACATCGCTCTGTGAGCACGATCTGCTGACGACGGCGCGCGATATCATGGCACGTGCCCTCGATGCAGAGACGACGCTGGTGCTTCCCGTGGACCTGGTCGTTGCCCGAGAGTTTCGGGCCGGCGCCGCCTCCGAGACGGTGCCCGCCGATGCCTGCCCTGAGGATGCGATGATCCTCGATGCGGGACCCGAGAGCGTCGCCGAGGTGATCCGACACTTCGAAGAAGCCCGCACGCTTGTCTGGAACGGTCCCCTCGGGGCCTTCGAGATCCCGCCTTTCAACGCCGCCACGGATGCCGCTGCAGAGGCCGCCGCTCGGTTGACGGAGGCCGGCAAGCTTCTCTCCATCGCAGGCGGCGGGGACACGGTCGCCGCGCTCAACAACACTGGCGCAGCGGCGCGCTTCTCCTATGTCTCGACCGCCGGCGGCGCCTTCCTCGAATGGCTGGAAGGCAAGACCCTGCCCGGCGTCGCAGCACTCGAAGCCCCAGCCTGAGCGCTGAGGCCGGCCCCGGCTTCTGCGCAAAAACTGCCCGGGCTTCTGCGAAATTCTTCACGAGACGGCGGGCGAGGAGCGCCTTAGGCTAGCGACCTTGCGGCACGTGCTGCTCCAACCGCTGCGAGACGGCACCAGACGGAGAGACCCCATGCGACCCCTGCGCCCCATTCTTGCCTGCACGACCGCCATCGCCCTCGCGACGGCGGCCCTGGCCCCGAGCCCCGCAACCGCCCAGATGGCGCCGGTCCTCGAGGGAAGCCGCGTGCTGATTTCGATGATCGTCCAGACGGCGCTCAGCTTCGCGCGGACCGCCGTGCAGCTGACCTATGACGGCATCGCCGTCGATGCGCGCAGCGGCGAGGTCACCATCACGGGCCTTACCCTCCACCCCGAGCTTGATTGGGATAGCGAGCGGGCCTGCAGCGTGCGGATCGAGCGGGTGACGCTTGCCGATGGCGGACGCTTCGATCGGATCGACGGTCTGCTCGGCCTCTCAGGCGTCACGGTGCCCTCGGCCTGCCTCGACCCAGGCTCTTCGACGATCGCCGCAGCGCTCGGCTTCGATCCGATCGTGGCCGAAACCGTCGCGATCGATGCGGCCTATGACGTGGCCAGCTCTGCGCTCTCCCTCGATATCACCGCAAGCCTCGCAGATGCCGCCACCATCACCGCAGCGGCCGACTTCGACTATTTCTACTTCCAGAACGTCTCCATCGATCAGGAGGCTGTCGCCGACGGCGGCGAAGAAGCAATCGAGGATGCCGAGCCGCTCGCGATCCTCTCGAGCGCGGAGATCAGTCTCGTGAACCGGGGCCTCTTCGAAAGCGTGGAGCCGATGCTCAACGCGCAGCTCGGCGATCTGAGCGCCGTTCCGGCCATCGCGCAGGCGGGCCTGATGGGTGCCCTGTCGCAAGGCAGCGCCCCGACGCCAGAGACCGTCGCCTTCGTCGAACAGGTGACGGCCGAGCTGGCGCGCTTTGTCGAGCAGAAGGACAGCATCGTGGTCACGTTGGCGCCAGAGGTCCCGGTGCTGCTTGAAGAGGAGCTGTTCGACGATCCCGTTGCGGCCATCACGGCCCTCTCCCCGCGCGTCGGGGCCCTGCCAGCCGCGCGGGACGCGGTTGTCCCGCTCTCGACGGTCGAGATCGGGCTGGCGACGCCGGAGGCGCTCTCTCCCGCCGAACGGCTCGCCCTCGGGCGAGCGCTTCTCACCGGCGAGGGGGCGCCGCGGTCGCGCGAGGCTGCGATCGCGCTTCTCGAGGGGCTGTCCTCGGCCGGCGACAGCGATGCGGCGCTCCTCCTGGCCGAGGCCTATGCCGCAGGGCGCGTCTATGATCGGGCCTATGCCTCGGCGCTGCAGGCGATGGCGGGCGGCAAAGCCGCAGCGGTGCCGATGGCCGATGCGATGGAAGCCAAGCTCGATCTCGCGGCGATCATCGCAGCGCAGGAGGCCGTTGGCGGCATCGCAGAGGACGCCGCCCTGATCGAGGCCGGTGACCTCGGGGGGATGCGTGCGCTCGCCGAGCGGCTGGTGGCAGGCCTCAACGGCCCGCGCCATTACGCCGATGCGCTCTATTGGGCGAGCCTTGCTGCCGCCGGCGGGGACCGGGCGGCCGCCGCCCTTATCGGCCGGCTCGACCGTCGGTTCCTGGCCCGCGACGAGGAGACCGCGACCTGGGGCGAGGTGAGCGCCGCGGTTTCGGCCCGCGCCCTCGCCACCTGGAGCGCCGGGCTCGCCGCTCGCGTTACGCCGCAGCCCTGAAACGCAGGTCGGGCGGGGACGGGGAATACCCCTCGTCGCTCGGCCGCATCTACCCGCCCCACGCGCCGGGTCGCCCTTCCGCCTCGCAAACCCGCTGGCCCGGCGTGCCATGCGACCGCTTGACCCCACTGCGAACGCCGCGCTACCGCAGCGCGAAAGACAGCCAACCCCGGGGAGCCCGCCATGAAGGCCACGCGCGTCGTCCAGAAGATCCTGAGCCAATACGAGGGCGATAATCCGGGCGTGAAGGGCAAGCTCTGCTCTATGCTGATGACGGGAAAGCTCGCCGGCACGGGCAAGATGATCATCCTGCCGGTCGATCAGGGCTTTGAACATGGACCCTCCCGCAGCTTCGCCGCCAACCCAGATGCCTATGACCCGCACTACCACTATCAGCTCGCCATCGATGCCGGGCTCAACGCCTATGCTGCGCCGCTCGGCATGCTGGAGGCGGGCTCCGACACCTTCGCCGGCCAGATCCCCACGATCCTCAAGGCCAACAGCGCCAACTCTCTGATCCCGAAAGCGGCCCCCAAAGACCAGGCGATCACGGCCAGTGTCGATGATGCACTGCGCCTCGGCTGTGCGGCCATCGGCTTCACGATCTATGCCGGCTCCTCATCCGCCCTCGAGATGTTCGAGGAGATCTCGGAGATGCGCGAGGAGGCCGCGGCCAAAGGCATCGCCACCGTCATCTGGTCCTACCCGCGCGGCGAGGACCTCTCGAAGGACGGCGAGACCGCCATCGACATCGCGGCCTATGCCACGCAGATCGCCGCCCTCTTGGGCGCGCATATCATCAAGGTGAAGCTCTCGACGGACCATCTGGAGCTCAAGGAAGCGAAGAAAGTCTATCAGAGCGAGAACATCGACATCTCGACGCAAACCGCGCGCGTGGCAGATTGTGTGAAATCCGCCTTCAACGGGCGCCGGCTGATCGTCTTTTCGGGCGGGTCAAAGAAGGGCTCGGACAGCGTTTATGACGATGCGCGCGCCATTCGTGACGGGGGCGGCAATGGCTCGATCATCGGGCGCAATACGTTCCAGCGCCCCCGTGCGGAGGCGCTCGATATGCTCGCAAAACTCGTCGACATCTACCGCGGCAAGGCTTGATCGCGCCGCGTTGCCGTTGAAATGACCTCCCCGGGCTCCGCCCAGGGGGGCTCAGCGCTTAGAGTTCGTCCTCCAGCTGCGGGACCTTCTCCTCAAAGGCATCCAGCTTATCGAGGCCGGCCTCGAGATAGGTGCCGAGGAGGGGTACGCCCATCAGGTAGTCGGACGTCGGCGTCGACTTCGACTCGCGGGCCTCCTCGACAACGTCCAGGAACTCCTCCGCTTCCCGATCGCCGCGGCCAATCCAGTAAAGCGCGACCAGCTCCGCCGCCTCCCGATCGTTCAGATCGTCGATCCAGGAATGCAGTTCCGTCTCGGTGGCGTCGTCTGGGCGATCCTCCAACACGCTGAGCGCATCGGAGCCGTCGTCCTCCGCCTCCTCCAGCGTGTCCACGTCCTTCACGTCGAAGGCCTGCGCCTTCACCACGATCCAGTCCAACGTTTCGCGTTTCAGGCTCAGCATAGCGCGTCCTCCCTCGAGATTTGTCGCACAGCTTGCGGCCCACGCTGGCCTCAAACCTTGATCGAGGGCAAACCGGCCGCCAGCCTCGGCAAAAATCGAACGGAGCTTCTGATGTCCGACAACGCCATGACCGCGCGCGAGATCATCGCGGCGCTGAAGCTTGAGCCTCATCCCGAGGGTGGCTGGTTTCGGGAGACGTGGCGTGCGCCTGCCGAGGACGGGGTGCGGGCGGCCGGGACCGCGATCTACTATCTGCTCGACGTGGGCGAGGTCTCACATTGGCATCGGGTCGACGCGGCCGAGGTCTGGCACTGGTATGCGGGCGGCCCGCTCTCGCTCAGCCTCTCCCCGAACGGCCACGATGCCGAAGCGCATATCCTCGGGCCCGAGATCGCCGCGGGCCAGCGCCCGCAACGCATCGTGCCTGCGGGCTGGTGGCAGAGCGCCTGCTCCCTCGGGGCCTTCACCCTGGTGGGCTGTACGGTGTCGCCGGGGTTCGAGTTTTCGGGCTTCGAGATGGCCCCCCCGGATTGGCGCCCGACGCCGCGGTCTTAGGCCGCCGCTTTAAGCTCCAGGCTGGAGCCTTGTCCGTCGGCCCCGCCCGTCGCCCTCTGGCGCCGCTGCGCTTGACAACGCTGTCCGGCGACGCGATGCCGCCCTGCCCGACGCCGCCGGTGCGCGATCTGCCGCGCACCTAGGGCGCGTTGCCTGTTCGAGAGCCTGCCGATGACCGATGCTCCCCCGCGCCTCTATCTCGTTGCCCCCGAAGGCGCCGATCCGGAGGCTTTGATGGCGCCGCTCGAAGCCGCGCTCGCGACAGGGCTCGTTGCCTGCTTGCGGCTTCCAGCGGGGGCGGATGAGGCCGCCTGTCGCGCGATGGTGAACCGGGTCATGCCAAGCTGTCATAGCGCCGATGTGCCTCTCGTGGTGACGGACCGGCCGGGGCTCGTCGCGCCGCTCGGGCTGGATGGCGTGCACCTCGAGATGCTCGATGAGAGCATCAAGAAGATTCGAGAGGCCATTGGTTCAGATGCGATTATTGGCGCTACTGGCGGCACTGGGCGACATCGCGCGATGACGCTTGCCGAGGCCGGTGCGGACTACGTGACCCTTGGGCCGATCAGCCCGGATGGCAGCGCGGCAGAGGGTTTGGCGGGTGATGATCTGTTTTCATGGTGGGCTGAAATGATCGAAACGCCTGTCGTCGCAGAAGGCAATGTAGACCTCGCCACCGCCGCCCGTCTCAAGGAGACCGCCGACTTCCTGGTACCGGACCCAGCACTTGTCTGGTCCGATCCGGCAACGATGCTTGTGAAGTTTGCGAAGGCAATCGCATAGCATCGTCAGACATTTAGGAGCAGGTGCTCACGCTCCCAGGGGCTGATCACCTGCATAAACTCCTCATACTCTTGCAGCTTCACCGCGGCATAGAGGTTGGAGAACCCGGGGCCCAGCACGTCGCGCAGCGCCACCGATTGCTTGAACTCTTCAACCGCCTCCAAGAGCCCGTAGGGCAGCCCGCGATCCCGATCATAGCTATCCGTGCGAACCTCCTCGCGCGGATCGATTTTCTCGACCATGCCGAGATAGCCGGCCGCAAGCGTCGCCGCGATGGCGAGATAAGGGTTTGCATCAGCGCCGACGACACGGTTCTCCACCCGCCGGGCCGCCGGCTCGGAGATCGGCACGCGGAGGCCTGTCGTGCGATTATCCCGCCCCCAGTCGAGATTGATCGGCGCTGTAAGACCAGGCACCAAGCGCCTGTAACTGTTCACATAAGGCGCCATGAGGCAGCAGGCGGCGCGCAGGTAAGTCTGCTGACCGCCGATAAAGTGGCGGAACATCTCGGAGGGCTCGCCCTCGCTCGTGGAGAACAACGCCTCACCACTCTCGGATGACACCACGCTTTGGTGGATATGCATCGCCGAGCCGGGCTGGTTCTCATGCGGCTTGGCCATGAAGGTCGCATAGACCCCGCATCGAAGCGCGGCCTCACGGATCAGGCGCTTGAAGAGGAAAACCTGGTCGGCAAGATCCATCGGATCGCCGTGGCGCAGGTTCACCTCCAGCTGGGCCGCCCCCGCCTCCTGAATGATCGTATCGATCTCAAGACCCAGGGCATCGGCATAGTCGTAGATGTGCTCGATCACCGTGTCGTATTCGTCGACCGCCGAGATCGAATAGGCCTGCGCCTTCTGGGGTGCACGGCCGGACCGGCCGACCGGGGGCTCGAGCGGATAGTCGGGATCCGTGTTGGGACGCGTCAGATAGAACTCGATCTCCGGCGCCACCACCGGCTTCCACCCTCGCGCCTTGTAGTGCTCGAGCACGCGATGGAGCACCGAGCGTGGCGCAAAATCGACGAGCTGGCCTTCACGATCGCAGACGTCATGGATCACCTGCACCGAGCGGTCGTTGGCCCAAGGCACCGCCCGCGCCGTCGCGAGATCCGGGCGGAGCCAGAGATCGGCATCGGTGTCATACTCGGTGAAGTTCTCGATATCCGGATAGCCGCCCGTGATCGTCAGGAAGAACAGCGATGTCGGCAGGAAGATCGGTGCGTACTTCACGAACTTCGCCGTCGGCATCACCTTGCCACGTCCGATCCCGGCGAAATCGGGCGTCACGCATTCGACCTCGTCCACCGCATGGGCGCGCAGCCAGTCGGAGAGCGCATCGGGGGTATGGACATCGGCTTGCGGCGATTGCTCGAGGCTGATCACCGGGGTCGCGGGGCCGCGATCGCGCGGCAGTACGGTCTTGTCCTGCATGGGGTCCTCGCCTCGGTCCCCTTGTGATCACATGGCCCGGCGTCCGATCGCAAGCACCGAGGCTCAGGTCGCGGCATGTCCTTCGGACACTGCGGCCTGACAGTGCTCCGCCAGCGCCTTGCGATCGGCGAAATCGGCGGGGCGCGCCGGCTCATGGAAGGTCACGACCGCCTCCCCCCCGCGGGAGCGCGCAAAGACATCCAGGATATGGCCGTAGAAGGGCATATCCCCCCACCAGGCATAGAAGCTCTCGGGCAGCTCCGAGCCCGGTGCTGGACGGTAGCGGATCGAGACAGGTTGGACCCGCAGCGCCGCCGGCTCCCCCGCCTCGTAGAAGATGGAGAACAGCGAGCTCTTGAAGGGCAGCACGCGCATCCCGTCCGTCGATGTGCCCTCGGGGAAGAAGATCAGCCGCTGATCAGCCGCGATCCGGGAGCGCAGAACCTCCTCCTGCGCCTTCGCCTGGGAGCGTCGCCGTTCGATGAAAATCGTGCCGGTCACGCGCGTAACAAAGCCAACGCCCGGCCAATCGGCCACCTCGGCCTTGGAGACAAAATAGAGTAGCGTCACGGCCCGCAGCGCAAGGATGTCGAGCCAGGAACAATGATTGGCCACGAGTGCACCGCCGGGTGCCGGTTCGCCGCGGATCTCATGGCGCAGCCCCGCCAGCGCCAGCCCTGCACGCGCCCATTGCCGCGCCACCCAGAAATGAAAGGTGATCGACCGGCCGAGCCAGTGGCGCAGATATCGCCCGGGCACGAAGAGCGCCAAGGCAAAGGCCGTCATCACCGCGAAGACGCCGATCCGGAACAGCCCACGACGGCGTTGGCCACGCGTCAGCGGCGGCAGCTCCGGAGGTTCTGCGCCCCGCCATGTCCCCTGCCCGTCCCGCTGCTCGGCGGCCGGGACTGGTCCCGGCGTTTCCGAGACCGTCATGCGCCCCCGCGCGTTTGATGACGCGAGTAGAACTGGCGATAGCGTTGGACCATGCGGGCGGTGTCCATGATCAGGCAGACATCCACGGTGTTGAAGGTGTGATCGACCCAAGCCCCCTCCCCCACGAAGCCGCCGAGGCGGAGGTAGGCTTTGATGAGCGCGGGGATCTGCCTCAGCGCCTCCTTTCCGTCAACCTCGTCGGCCGCAAGCATGTCCATCCGCGCAAAGCTGGTATCGAGCGCGCGCACGCGAAGCTCCGGCGGCGCGAGGTGGCGATAATGCAGGTAGCTCAGCGCATGGGCGAGCGGCTCGGTCTGATTGCCATGAAAACTGGCGACGCCGAAGAGGATGCCGACCTCATGCTCATCGACGTAGCGGCCGAGCCCTGTCCACAACAGGTGCATTCCTGATCCGCCACGGTGGCTGGCGTCGACGCAGGAGCGACCGAGCTCCAAGGTCTCCATCGGAAAATCCTTGAGGCGGGTGAGATCGTATTCGCCGTCGCCATAGAACCCGATACCGGCCTCGGCGCTGGCCCCTCTCAT
>JBCCLX010000157.1:0-8882 GCA_039026635.1 Pseudomonadota bacterium | reverse complement strand
TGCTCGGGGCTGAGCCTGCCGTCCACATTGGAGACGATGTGCATGACATGGCTGTAGCGCTCGACGACGAACTGTTCGTTCGGGTCCACCGAGCCGATCTCAGCCACTCGGCCGACATCGTTGCGGCCAAGATCGAGCAGCATCAGATGCTCTGCGCGCTCCTTTGGATCGGCCAGCAGATCCTCCTCGAGCCGCTTGTCCTCCTCGGGCGTTGCGCCGCGGGGGCGGGTGCCGGCGATGGGGCGGATCGTAATCGTTCCGCCCTTCACCCGGACCAGGATCTCCGGGCTCGCGCCGACGATCTGGAAGCCGCCGAGGTTGAAATAGAACATATAGGGCGAGGGATTGGTCCGGCGCAGCGCGCGATAGAGCGCGAAGGGCTCGGCCTCGAGCGGCAGGGCCCAGCGCTGCGATGGGACCACCTGAAAGATATCGCCCGCGCGGATGTACTCCTTGGCCTTGGCGACCATGTCCAGATACTGGCCGTGGCTCGTGTTGCTGATCGGCGCGGCACCAAGCGCCTCGACCGGATCGCGGGGTGTGGCCGGGCCAAGGGGGGCGACGGCGGCAGTGAAATCGGGCCGGTCGAGGGCGTCCATGGCCGCTTCGATCCGGGCCCGGGCCTCGGCCTCTGCCGCCTCTGAGGTCAGGCCCTCGCGCACCCAGGCCGGGGCGACGAGCGTCACCTGATCCTTCACATTATCGACGATGGCGACCAGCGAGGGGCGCAGCCAGAGCGCATCCGGCAGGCCGAGCGGGTCCGGATTAGGCTCGGGCAGGCGCTCGACCAGCCGGATCGCGTCATAGCCGAGATAGCCGAAGATCCCCGCGGCCATGGGCGGCAGGTGACCCGGCAGATCGACCTCGCTCTCGGCGATCAGCCGGCGGAGCGAGGCGAGCGTTCCGCCCTCTTCCGCCACGAAACCATCGGGGTCGTCGGGGGTGCGGTTGATCTCCGCCTCATCCCCGCGCGCGCGCCACACGAGATCGGGGGCATGGCCGATCACCGAGTAGCGCCCCCGGATCTCGCCGCCCGTCACGCTCTCGAGCATGAAGGAGAGCGGCTCGGCCCCCGTCAGCTTCAGCATCAGCGAGACCGCCGTGTCGTGATCGGCGACCAGTTCGGTCCAGACGACTTGATTCCGCCCAGCCTCATAGGCTGCGCGGAAAGCGGCGCTCTCGGGGTGGATCAGCGGGCGCATCAGTAATGCGCGCGCCCGGCGTGCGCCGCGCCCAGGTTATCGTAGACTTGGCCCACCGCCGTCTGATCGACCGTTGTCCCGTGGTCGGCTTCGGCTGCGCGGGAGAAATACTCCGCCACGTCGCGGGCGATGGAGGTCGCGAGCGCGGTTTCCAGCTGCTCTGCTGCTGCCGCCAGGCGGTCGGGCTCGGGGCCGTCGATGGCGACCAGCTGAGCGATGACGACGCTTTCCCCATCATCGGCGCGCGCGATGGCGATGCCGCCTTCCGCCAGCGCGAAGATCTCATCGGTCATGCCCACGGGCAGGGCGTCCGGCGGTGTACTGCGCAGGAAAGGACCGACCTCGGCCGTCCGTTTGCTGAGGCCGGCGGCCATGGAGGTGAGCGTCGCGCCCGTGCCGCGCCCGATGACACCGACAAGGTTGCCGGCGCTGCGCTCGAGCGATCGGAGCTGCTCTTCGAAGACCCAGGCCTCGGCCACGCGGCCGCGGATATCGTCGAGCTCCGGCAGATAGGCGGGCTCGATCGCGTCGATCCGTGTCAGGAAGTAGCCGCCGTCTTCGAGCTCGACGAGCTCGCGCTCCTCGCCATCGAGCGCCTGCAGAAGCTCGATGCGCACGGGGCCCGCGCTCAGCACGCCTGGGGCCAGCGCCCCGCCCGCCAGCGTTCCGTTCGCCGCCCAGCCGTCGAGGGTACCGCCCGTGACGCCGTCGACCTCCTCGGCGATCTCGGCGAGCGTCAGGCCCGAGGCGCGCAGTTCCTCGATCTCACCCGCGATCTCGGGTGCCCGGCCATAGGCTTCGGTGAGCGCGAGCGTTTGCGCCAGATCCTCGCGCACCTCCTCGAAAGGTGTGGCCGCCTCCTTTTGCAGCGTCTCCACCAGGATCACCGCCGCGCCGAGCGGGGTCTCGACCGGGCCCACGACGCCCGGTCCCTCGGCCGTGAACACCGCATCCGCCAGGGCGGGTGGCAGGTCGGCCTCTCCCACAAGGCCGAGCGCCGCGTCCTCTGCTGTCAGGCCTCGCGCCTCCACCGCCGCTTCGAAGCCAACGGTATCGGTGATGCCAGCGGCCTCGGCGTCCTCGAGGCTTGGGAAGTTCAGCTGCGAGATGCTGGCCTCGGCCGGCGCCACGAAGCGGTCGATCTCGGCGTCATAGGCCTCGCGCACCGCCGCCTCATCGGGCAGGAGGCCTGCGGCCAGCGCGTCGATATCGACATGAATGTAGGCGCCCGTCTTGCGCTCGGGCTCGCGAAAGCGCGCATCGTTATCGGCGAGAAAGGCGTCCAGGATCTCGTCGCCTGGCACCGCCGGGATCTCGGTCAGCTCAATGCCGAGCCGCAGGGTCTCGACGGTACGCGTCTCCGCGTCGAAGGCCGCCAGCCGCGGCGCGACGCCCGGCGGGGGCGAGCCCGAGCCGCCGATGGCGTTCAGCAGCACCTGCTGCTCGAGAAGGCTCCGTCGCAGCTCCTCAAAGGCCGGCACACTGAAGTTCTGTTGGCCGAGGAAGGCGCGATAGGCCACCGACGAGAACTCCCCATCGGGGCCTTGGAAGGCCTCCATGTTCCGGATCGCCTCGGCGACGGCACTGTCGGGCGCGCTGAAGCCCAGCATCTGCGCCTCGGCCTTTAGCGTCGCATCGCGCAGGAGCGCGCCCATGACCCGCAATCCGAAACCCTGCTCGCGCATCTCGGCGAGGCTGACGAGCCTTCCCGCCTCGCGGCTGATGCGCGCCTGATTGCGGGTGAGCGCATCGGCGAATTGATCGGCCGTGACTTCTTGCTCACCAACGCGCGCAACCGTGGTGGCGCCTGAGAAGCTGAAGATGTCCCCGATGCCCCAGACCGCGAAGCTGAGCACCAGAAGGCCGAGCAGGATCTTGGCGAAGATCGACTTCACGCCGCGGCGGATGAATTCCAGCATTGCGCGCTCCGAAGGGTCGGTATGGCGGCGGGCCCGTCCCGCGGCCAGGATGTCTCGTTATGCAGGGCGGGGGCGGCGGGCTCCAACCCAAGCGCCGGCTCGCGGATGGTCACGTTCCCGCGAGCGCCGACGCGCCCCCGTGCCTCTAGCGCCCGCGCGCAGACGGGACAAGCGCGCCTTAGGGGGTGAAATCCGCGAGGCGCCGTGTCATCTCCACCAGCCCCGCCGCATCGGCATTGGCAAAGGCGATGCGCAGCGCCCTGTCGCAACCCCAATCCGCCGCGCGGCCCGTCGGCGCGAACATGGTGCCCGGCAGGATCAGCATGGATTGTTCGGCCACGAGCCGGCGCGCCAGCACATCTGAGCGCATCTCGAAGGGCGGCTCGACCCAGGCGAAATAGGCGCCCGAGGAGCGCACGACCCAGCCGGGCAGGTTGGAGGCCACTTCGTCCTCCAACACCGCGCGCCGGGCCAGCACCTCGCGCCGTTCGCCCTCAACCCAATCACTCAGATGCATGAGGCCGTAGAGCGCCCCCATCTGGCCCACGCGGGAGGGGCAGATCGTCACCGTGTCGAGGAACTTCTCCGCCTCCGCCAGTCGCGACGCCCCAGTGATCATCGCGCCGACGCGATGGCCCGTGAGCCGGTAGACCTTGGAGAAGCTGTAGAGATGCACGAAATGCGCCCGCCAGTCCGGCTCGGCGAAAAGGCCATGGGGCGCGCCCGGGGTGCTGAGAAAATCGCGGTAGGTCTCGTCGAGGATCAGGACGATCCCATGCTCGCGGGCCAGCGCATAGAAGGCCTGGATCAGCGCGGGCGGGTATTCGAGCCCCGTGGGGTTGTTGGGCGAGATCAGCAGGATCGCGCGGGTGTTGGGCTGGATCGCAGCACGCGCGGCCTCGATGTCCGGCATCATCGCGGGATCGCAGCCGAAGACCTGCGTCTCCACCCCGGCCATATCGAGCCACATCTTGTGATTGAAGTACCAGGGCACGGCCATCAGCACCCCATCGCCCGGCGCACAAAGCGTGGTGACAGCCGCACAAAACGCTTGGTTGCACCCGGAGGTGACGGCGACATCGAAGGGCTCGACCGTGGCGCCATAAAGCGCCGACCAGCGCGCCGCGATCGCCTCGCGCAGATCCGTGTCGCCGAGGACGGGGCCATAGAAATGCGCCTCCGGCAGCTCCAGGATCGCGTCGGCCAGCGCGCGGCGCAGCTCCTCCGGCGGCGGCAGGGAGGGGGCGGCTTGGCTGAGGTTCAGGAGCGGGCGCTCAGGCGGAAATTCGACGCCCTGCACCCAGCGACGCGCCTCCATCACCGGCGGCGCGAGGGCGGTGGCGAGGTTGGGGTTGAGGGGCAGGGTCATGGGGCAGCCTCCGGAAGGGGTTGCGCCGACCATAGTCGGCCCGGCGCCGCTCCGCCAAGGCCGCCCGCGCTGCTGTGTCTGCGCTGATCTCTGCGAATGCTTGACAGGCGGGCAGGGGCGGGCGACCTCCCGGCCATGGCAGCACCTCCTCTCCTAACGCTCTCCGAGATCACGCTCGGCTTTGGCGGGCGCCCGCTCTTCGACGGGCTCGAACTGGCCATGGCGCCGGGCGATCGGCTCGCCGTGGTGGGACGCAATGGCTCCGGCAAGTCGACGCTGATGAAGATCCTGGCGGGTTTGACGGAACCGGACGGTGGCGCGCGCTTTCTGCGCCCGGGCACCTCGGTCGCCTATCTGCGCCAAGAGCCCGATCTCTCAGGCTTCGCGACGCTCGGCGATTTCGCCGCAGCCGAACTGGATCTGGCCGAGCGCTGGCGGGCGGAGGCGGCGATGGAGGGGCTCAAAGTTCGCGACGATCAGGATCCGGCCTCGGCCTCGGGGGGGGAGCGGCGGCGGGCGGCACTCGCGCGGCTGATCGCGGGCGAACCGGATCTGATGCTGCTCGACGAGCCCACCAACCACCTCGACATCCAGGCCATCGAATGGCTGGAGAGCTATCTGGCCGAGACCCGTGCTGCCTTCGCGCTGATCAGCCACGATCGCACGTTCCTCACGCGCCTGACCCGCGGCACCCTTTGGATCGACCGGGGCGTGGTACGCCGCTCGCCCGAGGGTTTCGGCGGCTTCGAGGCCTGGCGCGAGAAGCTCTGGGAGGAGGAGGACAAGGCGCGCCACAAGCTCGACCGCCTGATCGCCGAGGAAGCGCGCTGGGCCGTCGAGGGCATCTCCGCCCGACGCACGCGCAATCAGGGACGGCTGCGCCGGCTTGCCTTGCTCCGCGAAGAGCGCGCGAGCCAGCAGCGCCGGCATGGGACCGCCGCGATGGTGCTCGAGAGCGAGAAGGCCTCGGGCAAGCGCGTGATCGAGGCCGAGGGCATCACTAAACGCTTCGGCGACCGCGTGATCCTGCGCCCCTTCGACCTCAAGATCGCGCGCGGGGATTGCGTGGCGCTCGTCGGGCCAAATGGCGCGGGTAAGACGACGCTCATTCGCATGCTGACGGGGGAGATGGCGCCGGACGACGGCCGCGTGCGCCACGGCACCAATCTGGAGATGGCGGTTCTCGACCAGAACCGGGCGGCGCTGGATCCGACCCGCAGCATCTGGGCCACGATCACCGGCGCCGATGAGGCCGGGGGATCGGACGACCGGATCGACGTGCGCGGGCGCAGCGTGCATCCGGTGGCGTATCTGAAAGAGTTCCTGTTCGATGAGCGCCAGGCGCGGGGGCCTGTGGGCGCGCTCTCGGGCGGCGAGCAGGCGCGGCTCTTGCTCGCGCGGCTCATGATGCGGCCGTCGAACCTCCTGGTCCTCGACGAGCCGACCAATGATCTCGACGTCGACACGCTCGATCTGCTGCAGGAGCTTGTGGCGGATTTCGACGGCACGGTGCTGCTGGTCAGCCACGACCGCGACTTCATCGACCGCACGGCGACGACGACCGTGGCCATGGAGGGCGATGGGCGCGCCGTGGTTTATGCCGGCGGCTGGTCTGACTATCGCGCCCAGGCCGGGCGCAGCTTCGCGGATCTCGACACCGGGACCAAACCGGGCAAGCCGGTGGGCGCGGCCAAGACCGCGAAGGCCGAGAAACCGGCGTCGGCCCGCGCGGCGAAACTGAGCTTCAAGCAGGAACACCGGCTAAAGGAGCTGCCCGGCGAGTTGGATCGGCTTGCCGCTGAGATCGCCAAGCTGGAGGAGCTTCTCTCGGACCCCGAGCTCTTCACCCGCGAGCCTGTGAAATTCGAGAAGGCGACGGCGATGCTGGAGGAGCGGCGCAGGCGCCTCGAGGCTGCCGAGGAGGAGTGGCTGGAGCTCGAGGAACTGCGCGAGACGCTGGCCTCCTAAACGCGGCCCCCAATAGAGGCCGCGCCCAAGGCTCTGAAAGCGTCAGCCTTCGAGCCAGACCTTGTCGAGGTGCTGCTCCGACGCCTGATGCGCCCCGTAGCCCTTCACCCATGCCTGATGCGAGCGATAGAGCTTGCGCCAGAAGGGCTGGATGATGATGCCGCTGTCGCGCAGGTTGGCCTGGATCTTGGCCATAATCGCGCGTCGGGCCTCCACGTCCGGGGTGCCGAGGGCCTGATCCACCAGGGCGTCGAACTCGGCGTTGTCGTAGGCCGTCTCGTTCCAGGGCACGCCGGATTTGTAGGCCAGCACCATCACCTGGATGCCGAGTGGCCGCGGGTACCACTCAGTCGCCGAATGGGGGTACTTGTCCCAGCTGTTCCAGAAGGTGGAGCCTGGGATCACCGTGCGCTTCACATTGATGCCCGCATCGCGCATCTGGGCGGCTGCGGCATCGCAGGTGGCACGCATCCAATCGTCGTCGAGCGAGATCAGTTCGAACTCGGTGTCGGTATGCCCTGCTTCGGCCAGCAGTGCCTGGGATTTCGCGACGTCGCGGCTGACGGGACCGATATCGGCGTAGTCGATGTGCATCGGGCCCACATGGTGGTTGGCCGCGACCGAGCCCGCGCCGTTGATGCCGAGCTGCATCAGCACCTTGTTGTCGACGGCGGCCTGCATGGCCTGGCGCACGCGGACATCGTCGAAAGGTGCTTGGGTGACGTTGGTACGGATCACCACCGTCGCCGCCGTGTCGATCCCTGTGCTGGGGATGCCGACGGACTCCATGACTTCCAGGCTATCGGGTTTCGTCTCATGGCTGGCGTCGACCTCTTCGCTTTCGAGCGCGGCGATCATCGTCGTCGGATCGGTGCCATGGTCGTACCACTCGACACCGTCGAGCCAGACCTCGCCGCCCCACCACGGCGTCTCGCGGCGCTTGACGCTGGCGCGCACGCCCGTCTCCCATTCGACGAGCTGGAAGGGCCCGGTGGTGATGGCGAGCGCCTCCATGGCGTCGTTGGATCCGGTGTAGCTGGGGTGCATGATCAGCGCTGGGTAATCCGCCATGCCGGCGATCAGGGTCACGTCCGGCTTTGGCAGATTGAGGCGCACGGTATGGTCGCCCACCCGCTCAATCGAACCGTCGCGCAGCTGCTTGGTTTCCGGATCCACCAGATCGCCCATGCGCGTCGCGACCGAGTTGCCCTCTGCCGTCGCGTCGCACCAGCGGGTGATGTTGAAGATCACGTCGTCCGCGGTGAAGGTGTCGCCGTTCGACCAGGTGACGCCCCGTCGGATGTTGAGCGTGTAGGTCTTGGCGTCGTCCGAGAGCTCCCAGCTCTCAAGGAGCTGCCCCTCGAAGGAGAAATCGGCGTTCCAGCGGACGAGGTACTCGTTGCACTGGCGCGCGACGTTGGCGATCTCAGCCCAGTCGAAGCTGCGCGGGTCCTTGAACGCCTTGACCAGCATCGAGATCCGCAGCGTGCCGCCCTTTTGCGGCGTCTCGGCCAGCGCCGGCGCGGGCGCGATGCCGCCCAGCGCGAAGGCGCCGGCGGTGGTGACGCCGAGGGCCGCCATGCTGGCCAGATACTCGCGCCGGTTCAGCCGGCCCTTGCGAAAGCTCTCGGCCGTGGGCTCGGCGAGCGGGTGAAGCGCGCGCTCGGTGCGCATCATCTTGGTCATGATCATCCTCCTTCCCAGTCGGTCCCTGGTGGTCTCCCGATCGCGGCGGGGGCAGAACCCACAGAGCATATTGTTTGCACGCGTAGTGTATACAGATTGTCTACAAACGAGCAACATCCCTGTTCGCGGGCGGTGGCGGGACCGGCGCGGCTCGGCTACGACGAAGGAGGTGATGGCGAGACGGGGCGAAGCGATGACGCTGACCAGCAAGGAGCGGCTGTATCAGGATCTGCAGCGGCGGATCCTCACGCTCGATCTGGCCCCGGGCGCGCATCTGGACGAGACGCGGCTCTCGGAGGAGTACGGCATCTCGCGCACGCCGCTGCGCGATGTCTTCCGACAGCTCGATGGCGAGGGCTACATCGAGATCCGCGAGCATCGCGGCACCATCGTCTCGCCCATGGGTCACAAGACGATGCGCGATTTCTATCTGGCCGCGCCGATGATCTATAGCGCCGTCGCCCGGCTGGCGGCGCGCAATGCCCGACCCGCCGATCTGGCCCGTTTGCAGGACGTTCAGGCCGAGTTTCGCGGCGCCGTTGCGGGGGGGGACGTGGATGGCATGGTGTTCTGGAACGACCGCTTTCACCTCGCCATCGGGGAGATCGCGGACAACCCCTACCTGATCCCCAGCCTGCGCCGCCTGTTGATCGACCATGCCCGCATCGGCCAGACCTTCTGGCGCGCCCATCCGCGCGAGGACACGGGACGGATCGAGGCGGCGGTGGCGCATCATGA
>JBCCLX010000156.1:0-8916 GCA_039026635.1 Pseudomonadota bacterium | reverse complement strand
TTTGGGACCGCTGATCGGGATCGCCATCACGGTGGTACTGCCGGAGATGCTGTCGGGCCTGGCCGAGTACCGGCTGCTCTTCTTCGGCGGGCTCATGCTCGGAGTGCTGCTGGCGGCCCCGCGGGGCGTGGCCGGGATCTTCGTGCGGGCCCTCGTCCGCGACGAAGGCGCGCCTGCACGACCTTCTGGCGCCCCTCTCGCCGAGTTGATCGCCAGTGCGGGCGCCCGAGCGTCGCTTCGGGTCGACGACCTCTCGATCGCCTTCGGCGGCGTGCAGGCCGCCCGTGCGGTGAGCTTCACCGCGGAGCCCGGACGCGTCACTTCGGTGATCGGGCCGAACGGCGCGGGCAAGACGACGGTCCTCAACATGATCGGCGGCTTCTACAAGCCGGATGCGGGCTCGATCCGGCTCGGTGACGACGATCTTGCAGGCCGCCCCGCCTGGGCCGCGGCTCGAGCCGGGATCGCACGAACCTATCAGACCACCCAGCTCTTCGAACAGCTCTCGGTCCTCGACAATCTGCTCGTGGCGGATGCCGGCGGGCGGCTCGGCTCGCTCCTCGGCGCGCCACCGGGCATCGAGGCCCGGTTGAGGGCTGAGGCACTTCTCGCCTTCGTCGGCTATACCGGGCCGGTCGGCAGGGAAGCCGGCGCCCTGCCCCATGTGGACCGCCGGCTGGTCGAGATCGCCCGGGCGCTCGCCACCGGCCCGCGCCTTCTGCTGCTCGACGAGCCGGCCGCGGGCCTCGGCAAGGCCGACAAGGACGGGCTCGCCAGCCTCCTCCGCCGCATCGCGGAGGCGGGTATCGCCGTTGTCCTGGTCGAGCACGACATGGGCCTCGTCATGGGGGTCTCGGATCATGTCGTCGTGCTCGATGCCGGAACCCCGATCGCCGCCGGCCCGCCCGCGGCGGTGCGCGGCAATCCAGAGGTCCGGCGGGCCTATCTGGGCGATACCGATTATCCCGGTCGGCCGCGCACGGCCCCTTGGACGGGCGAGCGCGTCGCGGTGCTGACGACCCATCAGCTGACCGCAGGCTATGGCGCAGCAGCGGTGTTGGAGGCCGTCGAGACGACCGTGAACCCGGGCGAGACCGTTGCGGTCCTCGGCGCCAATGGGGCGGGGAAATCGACGATGTTGCGCGCCATCGCCGGGCTTCATCGCCCGGTTTCCGGCTCCGTCCTGCTCAATGATCGGGAGATGGCGCGGGCAGAGGCGCATAAGATCGCGGCCGCAGGCCTGGCGCTAGTCCCCGAGGGCCGGCAGGTCTTCCCCGAACTCACGGTGCGCGACAATATCCTGCTCGGCGCCCATACCCGCGACGATGTCGATCCGGAGGCCGAGGTCGAGGCGCTGCTGACCCGCTTCCCGCGCCTGCGCGACCGGATCTCGAGCCAGGCAGGCGTCCTCTCGGGCGGCGAGCAGCAGATGCTCGCCATTGCCCGCGGGCTGATCGCCAAACCGCGGATCCTGCTCCTCGACGAGCCCTCGCTCGGCCTCGCCCCCGCCATGGTGCGCGAGCTCTACGACGCGCTGGCCGATCTGCGGGACGAGGGCGTCACGATCCTGCTGGTCGATCAGATGGCGACGCTCGCGCTCGCCGTCGCCGACCGGGGCTATGTGCTCGAAAGCGGGCGCGTGGTGAAGCAGGGACCGGCGGCCGCCCTCGGCGCCGACAGCGATATCGAGAAGGCCTATCTCGGCGCCGCTGAGTGAGGGCTCGTCAACGACCCGAACGGAGGGAGACAGCATGGACCTGACGCTGCATGGCGTGCGCATGGCGGGCGCACCGGAGGAGGTGGTCGACATCGGCGTGAAGGACGGGCGCATCGTCGAGCTGCGCCCAGATCTGCCCCGCGGCGAGCGCGCCCTCGATCTGGGCGGGCGCATCGTGGTCCCGGGTTTCTGCGAGAGCCACATCCATCTCGACAAGTCCTGTATTCTCGAGCGCTGCTCCCTAAAGGGCGGGCTTTCCGAGGCCATCGCGGAGGTGGCAGGCCTCAAATCGGATTTCCATGCTGAGGATGTGGCCGCCCGGGCCTCACGGACGCTGCGCAAATGCGTGGTCCACGGCACGATGCGGATGCGCACGCATGTGGAGGTTGACCCCACCATAGGCATGCGCGGTTTCGAGGGGGTCGAGGCCGCCATCGCGGACTGGGCCTGGGCCATCGATGTGGAGATCTGCGTCTTCCCTCAGGAGGGGCTGACCAACAATCCCGGCACGGATGAGTTGCTCGTCGCAGGGCTCGAACGCGGCGCCAAGGTCATCGGCGCAGCTCCCTATACCGACACCGATCCCCACGCCCAGATCGACCGGGTTTTCGAGCTCGCCCGCGCCTACGACGTCGACATCGACATGCATCTCGATTTCGGACCGGACACCTCGCAGATGACCATCGAGCATGTGTGCCGGCGCACGGAGGAGTACGGCTGGGGCGGGCGCGTCGCCGTCGGACATGTCACGCGCTTTGCGCAAATGGCGCGCCCGGATTTCGCGGTTCTCACACGGCGGCTCGCCGATGCAGGCGTGGCCGTCACGGTGCTGCCTTCAACCGATCTCTTCCTCATGCACCGCGAGCATGAGGAGAACTGGTCGGTCCCCCGCGGTGTCACGCCGCTGCATCGAATGGCGGCCGAGGGGGTCTGCTGCTCGCTCTCGACGAACAACGTGCTGAACCCCTTCACCCCCTTCGGCGACTGCTCGCTGATCCGCATGGCCAATCTCTACGCCAACATCACCCAGATCGGGGATCGTGCGGGCATGCTGAGCTGTCTCGACATGGTCTCCTCGGGGTCCGCCCAGCTGATGAACATCGCCGACTATGGTCTCGCCGTGGGCGGTCCGGCCGATCTCGTTGTGCTGGACGCCACCGATCCCGCCATGGCCGTCGCCGAGCTTGCGCAGCCCATGTACGGCTTCAAGGGTGGCCGGCCTGTCTTCACCCGCGCCCTGCCGGAACTGCACGGGCCCGACATCGAGGACATGGGCAGCCCGGCATGAAGGACAGCGTCAACGCCTTCATCTCATGCTTCGAGATCGACGGGGCCGCTGAGGGGCCGCTCACAGGGCTCACCTTCGGCGCCAAGGACATCTATGACGTCGCGGGCCATCTCACCGGCTGTGGCAGCCCCGCTTGGGCCGAGAGCCATGAGCCAGCGGCCGCGCATGCACCGCCTGTCGCAGCCCTTCTCGATGCGGGCGCGCGGCTCGTCGGCAAGACCCATACCGATGAGATCGCTTATTCGCTGATGGGCGTGAACGCGCATTACGGGACGCCGACGAACCCGGCCGATCCGCGCCGCGTTCCCGGCGGCTCGTCCTCCGGCTCAGTGGCGGCGGTGGCGGGGGGGCTTGTCGATATCGGGCTCGGCTCTGATACGGGCGGCTCGGTGCGCCTGCCGGCCTCCTTCTGCGGGGTCTACGGCATCCGCACGACCCATGGCGCCATCGCGCTCGACCGTACCATGCCACTGGCCCCGAGCTTCGATACCGCCGGCTGGTTCGCACGGGATCTCGAGCTCATGGACAGGGTCGCGGCGGCCCTCGGGCTGGCAGAAGCAACGGCGCCCACGCGCCTGCTGCTGCCCGTCGATGCCTGGGCACGGGCCAATGCCGCGACGGTCGCAGCCCTCGGCCCTGCCCTTGCGCGGCTTGAAAGCACGCTCGGCCCAGCCGTGCCGGTGATCCTTGCACCGGACGGCCTCGACCAATGGTTCGAGTGCTTCCGCGTCTCCCAAGCCGCCGAGGTCTGGCAGGCGCATGGCGCATGGGTCGAGGCCGTCCGGCCCGCCTTCGGCCCCGGCGTCGCAGATCGTTTTGCCATGGCCGCGGGGATCGCCGCGCCGGAATGGCAGGAGGCGCAGGCCTTTCGCCGCGGCGTCAGCACCCGGCTGAATGACCTGCTCGCCGACGGCGCCGTCATCGCGATGCCCACCAGCCCGGCGCCCGCGCCCTTGCGCGATGCAGGCGAGCCCGCGCTGAACGATTTTCGCCTGCGTGCGCTCGCCATGCTCTGCCCGGCCGGGCTTGCGGGCCTGCCGCAACTCTCCCTGCCCGCAGGCCGTGTCGACGAGGGCCCAGTCGGCCTCAGCCTGATCGGCGACGCAGGCCACGACCGGTCCCTCCTGGCCACAGCGACCGCGGCCGGTTTTGGGGCGATTGCTCCCGCCGCATAGTCACCGGCAGTCACCGGCGCCGTGTGGCGCGGAGCATAGACAGGTGTCGAGAGTGCGGCTTCAACACCCTCTCCGACTTCATCGGCAAGCCCTTCGAAGAGGAACACGAAGTCTGGCTGGCTGACGGCCAACGAGACGCGCTTGATGCGCTCCTAGAGCGCTCGGCAGCGCCTTCTTGCGCGGCGGGTTCACCTGTAAATGCAGCCCCTCGGCCCTGCCCTCCTCCCTCGCGGGCGTACTGGCGGCGGGGTTCCATTGTGACGCCCCATCCCGCCGGCGGAGAACGAGGCAGGATCAAGGGCGAGCCCTCGGGGAGTACCATGCTCGGCCCCCCCGCCAAACCTCAGATCCAGGAGGGCGGCCCCGCGAAGGGCCGCCGAGCCTTTGCGGACAACCCGAACGGATCAGCCGACCAGGCCGCCATCCTCGCGCGTGACGGCGATGATGGCGGAGCGCGGGGTCTTCTCGCCACCCTCCGGCCAGCTGCTGTTGCCCCGCTCGCCTGGGTGCTGGATGCCCACGAACATCGTGCGGCGATCGGGCGACCAGGTGAGGCCCGTGATCTCACAATCGTTCGGGCCCACCATGAAGCGGCGGATCTCACCGGTCACCGGGTCACCCGCCAGCATCTGGTTGTTACCTTGGCCGGCGAAGTCACCCTCGTTGCTATAGTTGCCGTCGGTCTGGATCCAGACGAGCCCGTTGCTGTCAAACGCCAGGCCATCCGGCGAGTTGAACATGTTCTCCGCCGTCACATTGGAGGAGCCCGCATAAGCGTCCGCATGTACGGTCGGGTTGCCGGCCAGGACATAAAGATCCCAGGTGAAGCCCGGCGCCGTGTGATCGCCACCATCGGGCCGCCAGCGCACGATCTGACCGTAGTTGTTGGCCTCGCGCGGGTTCGGGCCGTTGACCGAGGTATCGTCACCCCCGGCGTTCGGCTTCACGCCGCGGTTCCTGTTGTTGGTCAGGCAGCAGTAGATCTCGGGCGCCTTGGGATTGGCCGAGATCCACTCCGGACGATCCATCGTGGTGGCGCCGACGGCAGAGGCCGCCTGGCGGGTATGGATGTGGATCACAGCGTGATCCATGCCGGTCGTCTCAGGCGTCAGGGCAACCCAGGCCCCGGTGCCGTTGTCGCTGAACTTAGCGGCGAATAGGATGCCGTCGTTCAGCAAATCATCGGTCGGGGCGCCAGGGGCATAGACGCCGTTGGACACATAGCGATAGACGAACTCACCGCGCTCGTCGTCACCCATGTAAACGACGATGCGACCGTCGTTGTTCACCACGGCTTCAGCGTTCTCGTGCTTGAAGCGACCGAGCGCCGTGCGCTTCTTCGGTGTCGCCGTCGGGTCGGCCGGGTCGATCTCGACCACATAGCCCGCGCGGTTGGGTTCATTGGGATGCTTGTTGACGTCGAAGCGCTCGTCGATCAGCGCCCAGTTGTAGCCCCAGTCCTTTTCCTTGACGCCATAGCGCGCAAGCTCCGGGCTGATGTTGATCGGCTTTTGATCCTGAACCTCCTCGCTCGAGGAGAAGTAGCCGTTGAAGTTCTCCTCGCAGGTCAGGTAGGTGCCCCAGGGCGTGACGCCGTTGCCGCAGTTGTTCCAGGTACCGAGGGACGTCGTACCCGTCGGATCAGCCTCGGTCTTTAGTAGATCGTGGCCGGCGGCGGGGCCAGTCAGCGCCATCTCGCTCTGCGGCGTGATGCGGCGATTGAAGGGGCTGTCCTTCACCATCGTCCAGCTGCCGCCCTCGTTCTTGATTTCGACGATCGAGATGCCGTGCGCCATCATGCCCTTGGCGATGTCGCCCTCATCCATGATGCGCTTTTCGATGGCGCTGAGCGCGATGATGTCGCGGTTGGTGTACTCGTTGTTCACCACCAGCAGGGTGTGGCCGTCGTGGCTGAACACATCCATGCCGTCGGTGTTGTCGCCAAAGGCCCGCGCTTGGCTCTCGGCGGTGCCGCGGGTCGCGTGATCGAAGTCGGGCGCATCGGACCACATCGGATCGCCCCACTTCATGAGGATTTCGACCTTATAGCCCTCAGGCACGATCACGTCGTCGGCCGTCGAGGTACCGATCTGAGTGAACGCAAAGCGGCCGCCGGCGGCCTGAGCATCCGTCACCATGAGCTCACTGCTGAGCGCGGCGAAACCGCCAAAGGCGAGGATCCCGCCCAGAAAGCCGCGGCGCTCAATCGCTGCCTCGACGATGCGGTCAAAGTCACTCTCTTCGGGGCGCGGATTGTTGATCTCGTCCCACTCGTCGAAGGAGAGGTCGTGGTTTTCAATGCGCTTCATCGGGATCTCCCAGTGGCTGATGGCCAAGCTCGGTCATTGGCTCGTCGTGAGAGGTCGCCCGGACGTCCGCCACCGGCAAAACACTGCCATGCCGCGGCCGGTGGTGCCGCCGCGCTGGTGGCCCGACAAACCTCTCGCGCGCTACTATAAGGACGAAGGTCTCATTCCGATGACGGCCTTAGGACGGAATGACGGCCCGTGGCTGCGACAAACGAGACGGCGCGACGCCTACGGGCGCATGTGCATCGAGCTTCGGTCGCCGACCTCGCAGCTGCGACGGGTCTCATGCAACGCTCTGGCCCGCGCCAGCGCACACCCTGATCGGATGACTGTTCTCGGCGCCGCTTCCGACGCCCCGGCCGTCCAGCAACGCTCCTCGCCGGCACAGCTGTCAGAGTCAGCTAACTGACAGGTAGCTCCTGCTACAGTTCATAGACTGCCGGCTTATAGATCCCGGCGACGTCAATGGTGCGCTCAAAGGCAAAGGCTTTTGGTCTGATAGGAGGTCCTCGTGCACGATGAAATTGAGAATTTGATCGACGAAGCCGGCCAGCAAAGCGACCTGATCAACGCCTTCACGAGTAATCACCCAAACAGCTGGATCGTCGAGTGCCTGGAGCAACAGCTTTACATGCTGATTGAGGCGCTGCCGGACCAAGAGGCCCTGCTCTTCACGACGCTGATCGAGGTCCCTGCTGGTGACGAGCCACCGCTCGCCAGCCTGATGAACTTCAATGCGATCGTCGAGCAAACCGACGGCATCTTTACGGGCCTAGAGCCGGACGGCGCGCTGATCAGTGCCCGGCGCTTGATCACGCTGCGCAATCTGTCGAGCGGCGACATCATCTCAACCATCGAAGTGCTGTCGCAGAAGACCCTCGTTCTCCATGCAATCGTGGGCAACGGCGAGGCGAAGGCGGACCGGACAGGCGCGGCGAAGGACGCAGAGCAGGCGCAAACCCCATCGACGACTGAGCCCTTAGACTCGAACGACTTCATGGTGTTCAGGGGCTGAACCCCACACTTGCCACGCAATCGAGAAGGGAACAAGGAGGCCGCAGACAATGACCGGATTTAAGGTTAACTTCAATACTTCGCGTGTGGATGCGCTTAAAACCCTCCAGGCTGACGTCCACGCAAACATCGAAGACAAGGCCAATGTTGGCGGTACGAAGTCAGGAAAGTTCAGTGATGCCTCGATTTACTCTCAGATGGACAAAAAGATACAGCTTTTTCCTCGTAATCAAAAAGCGCATCGCTTGAATCTGATTAACAATATTGCGAAGGTATGCATCAAAGCAGCGGGTGGCGATAGCTCTGTCGAGGGAAAATTAAAAGCCGTAATTTCAAAAAGCTCACTTTTGTCAGAGAACACCAATCTAAAAAACTCAATCACAGGAAAAGAAGTAAAGAAACTTGTCGATGATCTGGTACAGACCTACCAGGAAGTTAGACTGGGCAATTTCCTTAAGAGCGCAGGCGTGAAACCCGAACCGGAATTAATCAAGAAATTAATGGCAGAAGATGTCAATAGCCCGACCCAACTTGAACTTTTAAAAGAAAACGAGATCCAGGAACTCGCCAACGAAGTAGGCATGCCGATGTCTGATGCGGTCAAGATCCATGACAAGGGGAAGGAGATCGCTCAGAATAAAAAGATCGCAGAGGAGCAAAAAAATCAGGTCAATCTCAATCAAAATAACAATAATAACACTCAAGCCAACAATAATCTAAACACACTTGTGGACGCATCAAGTCAAGAGAGCCTGACTTCCCTCAGCGGCAGCAATCAGACAATGATTGTGCGCTATGACAGCACCGACTCGATCTTTCTACCCGAACCGTCTGAATCGATTGATCCAGACTTTAGGGGCTGGCTCGAGAGTAACGGTTTTGGGGACTCAATTACAGAGATGGCGACTTTCGGGCCGCAAGACTTAGACACCCTGGCAAATCTCAACGACAACCAGATCCGGATCCTCGCTCATAACATCGAGCGTTCAGTGAGTGATGTTAAGCTCATCGTCGAGGCTGCCAAGCAGGCGGATGTCCACTGGAACTGATGAGGCCGCGGGTGGACGCCGTCGGCTCGGCGCCACCGTAACATGTCGGTCGATGGGAGGACGGAGCGCTCCTCGGCAGGGGCGCCCGCGGTTTGCGTCAGGAACGGTAGGTCGCGATCGGGTCGCCAAGGGCGTCGAAGTCCGGCTCTACGCCGAGGCCCGGCGTGTCGGGCGCATAGAGCTTGCCATGGCGAACCGTTGGCCCGCCAATACCGGTCGAGCGCGTGTTGTAGTTGAATAGATCCGTTGAATTGACGAGGTACTCGTGAGGCGTGGAGGCCGCAAAATGCGCGACGGCCGCCGATGTGATCTCACCGCCCCAGGTATCTTCCGAGACGACAGGGATCCGGTTCTCGATGAGAAA
>JBCCLX010000155.1:0-8982 GCA_039026635.1 Pseudomonadota bacterium | reverse complement strand
CGCCGGCGCATCGTCCTTCTTCGTTGCAGTGGGCTTGTGCCCTTGAGATGTGCATGTAAGTGTCGCTGCACAGTCGACGGGCGCTCAGGAGAATAGACGTGACCGCATCGCAGGCAGCGGTGGAGATCATCGGGGTCGATAAAGTGTTTGGCGCGGGACCCGGCGCCCATAAGGCCCTCGACAACGTCGGCTTCGAAATCCAGGACAATGAGTTCTTCACGCTCCTCGGGCCGTCGGGTTGCGGCAAGACGACCCTGTTGCGGCTCATTGCTGGCTTCGAGCAGACCACGGGCGGCGACATCTTTCTCTATGGCCAGCGCATTGCGGATCTGCCGCCCAATAAGCGCCCGATCAACACGGTCTTTCAAAACTACGCGCTCTTTCCCCATCTGACGGTGGCCGAGAATGTGGGCTTCGGACTGCGGATGCTGGGCCGGTCGAAGGCTGAGATCGAGGCGCGCGTCGCGGAGATGCTGGCGCTTGTGCAGTTGAGCCCATTGGCCGGACGCAAGCCGAACCAGCTGTCGGGCGGACAGCAGCAGCGGGTCGCGCTCGCCCGAGCACTCGCGCCGGCGCCGAAGGTCCTGCTGCTGGATGAGCCGCTCTCGGCCCTCGATCTCAAGCTTCGCCAGCAGATGCGTGTGGAACTCAAGCAGATCCAGCAGGAGACTGGGATCACCTTCGTCTTCGTGACCCATGATCAGGAAGAGGCCCTGACCATGTCCGACAGGATCGCGGTGATGTCGGCGGGCAGGTTGCAGCAGGTAGGGGCTGCGCAAGAGATCTATGAGGCGCCGGCCAACCGTTTTGTGGCGGATTTCATCGGCGAGACGAATTTCATCGAGAGCGAGATCGTGGCCGTGAACGGCGCCGCGACGCGCGTGCGCCTGCCTGGTGGCAGCGAGATCGAGGCGCAGGGGACGGGACCCGCCGAGGGGCGCGCGCATATCTCGATCCGGCCCGAGCGGTTGTCGCTTGGGGCGCAGGGACCGCTGCACTGCACCGTCGAGCGCCTCATCTATCTCGGCACCGACACGCAGTTCGTCGTGCGCATCGCCGATGGCTCCGAGCTCGTGGTGCGCGCGCAGAACGCGCATGACCATATCGTGCCCTTCGGTCCCGGCGATCAGGCCGCGCTCAACATCGATCCGGGCGCGGCCCGCATGCTGGCTGACTGATGGCGGGGATGGCGCAGGCAGGCGGGTCGAGCGCCGACACCTATGCGCGCGTGCGCAATTGGCTGATGCTGCCCTCCTGGGTCGTCATCGGCTTCTTCCTCGTACTGCCGGTCGGGCTGATGCTCATCTACTCCTTCCTGACGAAGGAGTTTCGGGGAGGTGTCAGCTGGGAATTTTCGCTGGCCTCCTACGATCAGTTCTTCGTCGATCGCGGGCTTTTTGGCGATGAGCCGCCGCAGATCCAATGGGCCTATCTGACGATCTACTGGCGCTCGATCTGGCAGGCGGGCTTGGCGACGATCCTCTGCCTGCTGATAGGCTTCCCGACGGCCTGGTTCATCGCGACGCGCTCGCCGCGCTGGCGGGGGCTCTGGCTGTTTCTGATCACGGTGCCCTATTGGGTGAACCTGCTGATCCGTACTGTCTCGATGAAGTTCCTGATCCGTGACAACGGGCCGGTGAACGAATGGCTGATGTTCTTCGGTGTGCTCGACGCGCCCATCACCATGATCAACACGGATTTCGCGGTGCAGTTGGGGCTCTTCTACAGCTACCTGCCCTTCATGGTGCTGCCGATCTATGCCTCGGTGGAGCGCTATAACTTCGCGCTGAGCGAGGCGGCCTCCGATCTCTATGCCTCGCATTGGCAGACGCTTTGGCTCGTCGTGATCCCGGCTGTGAAACCGGGGATCATCGCGGGCTGCATCCTGGTCTTCGTCCCTTCGCTGGGCGCCTTTCTTGCGCCGGATCTGTTGGGGGGCGCGAAGAACTTTATGATCGGCTCGCTGATCGAGGATCAGTTCAAGGGTGCAGCCGGTAACTGGCCCTTCGGGGCGGCGGCTGCGATGATCCTGCTCTCGATGGTGTTGATCGTCCTGATCTTCTACGCGCGCAATCAAGCGCGGGCGGAGGCGCGATGACGGATCTGCGCCGCTATCCCGGCTTCCTGCCCGCCACGATCCTCTGCCTGACGCTGCTCTATGCGCCGCTGATTATCGTGATGATCTACTCGTTCAACGAGAGCACCTCGATCACCCGCTGGGGCGGCTTCTCGTTGGTCTGGTATCGCGAGGTGTTCTTTGGGCTAGAGGCTGCGAAGTTTCAGCAGGCCGCCTGGAACTCGCTGGTCATCGCCATCTCGGCTGCGACCACGGCCACAGTCATCGCCACGGCGGCGGCGGTTGCCATGATCCGCGGCGGTGCCTTTCGGGGCAAATCGGCGAGCTTCGCGCTGATCAACCTGCCGCTGATGGTGCCGGAGATCGTGACGGCCGTGGCCACGCTGATCTTCTTCTCCTCCATCGGGTTTCAGCGCGGGGTCCTCTCGATCCTGCTTGCGCATGTCGTCTTCTGCATCCCCTTTGCCTATCTGCCGATCGCGGCGCGGTTGCAGGGGATCGAGTCGATCTATGAGCAGGCCGCCCTCGATCTCTATGCCAACCGTTGGCAGGCGTTCCGGCTCGTGCTGATGCCGCTGATGATGCCGGGGATCATCGCCGGGTTCCTGCTCGCCTTCATCATCTCGCTCGATGACTTCATCATCACCAATTTCGTGAAAGGCGCGGGCGTGGAGACGCTGCCGACTGCGATCTTTGGCGCGGTGAAGCAAGGCATAAAACCGGACATTATGGCCATCAGCACGCTGATGCTGGCGGTCTCGATCCTGTTCGTGACGCTATCGTACCTCGTGAGCAAACTCGGGGACGGCAACAGAGGAAGGTGAACGACGATGAAAATGACGACGGCACTGGCCGCCATCCTGGCGCTTGGCTTCGGCGGAGCGGCCTCGGCCGAGGGGAAGCTCTCGATCTTCCATTGGTTCGAATACATCCCCCAGGAGCTCTTGGTGAAGTTCACCGAGGAGACGGGGATCGAAGTGACGATGGACACCTACGATTCCAACGAGTCGATGCTGGCCTCGCTCAAGGGCGGTACGCTGGGCTCCTATGATGTGGCCGTGCCCGGCGATTACATGGTTCAGATCATGCGCGACGAGGGCATGCTCGATACCATCGCCGAGGGTGAGCTGACGAACAAAGGCAACATCGAGGACCAGTGGCTCGACGTCGACTTCGATCCCGGCCGGATGCACTCGATCCCTTATCAGTGGGGCTCGACCAGCTTCATGGTGAACCGCAAGGTCTTCGACGGCGAGATCAACACCACGGACATCATCTTCAATCCACCGGCGGAGCTGCAGGGCAAGATCAACGTGCTCGACACGCAGGGCGAGCTGCTGGCGCTGGCCTCGATCCACCTTGGCATCCCTCAATGCACGACCGATCGTGAGCAGCTCAAGCAGCTGAGCGCCACGGTCGAGGCGGCGAAACCCTACTGGGCCTCGTTCAACTCTGACGGCGCGAAAGACGTGCTCGTCTCGGGTGATGCTGCCGTCGGCATGATCTGGAACGGTTTCGGGGCCAAGGCGCGGGCCGAGGGGGCGCCGGTGGAATATGCCTACCCCGAGCAGGGCTACATCGTCTGGATGGACAATGTCGTGCTCCTGAAGGACGCGCCCAACCGGGAGAGCGCCATCAAATTCATGGACTTCCTCCTGGAGCCCGAGAACATCGCGGCCGTGTCGAACTTTGCGCAGTATACCGCGGGCGTGAAGGGCGTGACGCCGCTGCTCGATGACGAACTCAAGACCTCGCCTGAGCAGAACCCGCCGGCCTCGGCCCCGCCGGGCACCTTCGTGAAGGTCTGCGATCCGGAGACCCAGGCGTTCTATGACGCGATCTGGACCCGCCTGAAGAAGTGAGCGGAGCATGCCGGGTCCGTTTCGGCGGGCCTGGCTTTGGCGAGAGGAGAACCCCACCATGGACGGCATCGGTACCCTGTCTGAGCTGCACCCGCTTACGCCCCTGACGGCAGATGAGATCGAGAAGACAGTCGCGCTGGTCCGCGCCGGGATCGAGCGCGGCAGCGAGGCCAAGTTCGAGATGGTCGAACTGGCGGAGCCGGATAAGGCTGACGTGCGCGCCTATGCGCCGGGCCGCCCCGTGGACCGCCGTGCCTGGGCCAACGCCTATTTCGTGGATCGGCCGGGCGTGACCCGCTGCCTCGTCTCGTTGAGCGCAGGCGAGATCCTCTCCGCCACCTATCTGCCCGACGCCGTGCCCATGATCGCACCGGTTGAGTTCATGGAGGTGGAGAACGCGGTCAAGGCCGATCCGCGGTTTGAGGCGGCCTGCAAGCGCCGCGGGATCGAGGACATGAGCCTTGTCTGCTGCGATCCCTGGTCGGCCGGCAACTTCGGGATTGAGGAGGAGAAGGGCCGGCGGATCAGCCATGTCTTCGTCTGGGTGCGCAATTCGGAGATGGACAATCAATACGCGCATCCCGTGGACGGGCTCAACGCGACTGTCGACATCAACACGGGCGAGGTTCTCTCGGTTGTCGATGAGGGCGATGTCCCGATCCCTCGCGGCGAGAGCAACTACGATCATACCTTCCAGGAGGTGGTGCGCGAGGATCTGCGCCCCATCAACGTCGTCCAACCCGAGGGCGTCAGCTTCAAGATCGATGGCAACCATCTGACCTGGCACGACTGGAGCGTCCGCATCGGGTTCAATGCGCGCGAGGGGCTGACGCTGCATGATCTCTCCATCGCGGGGCGCCCTGTGATCTATCGCGCCTCCATCGCTGAGATGATGGTCCCCTACGGCTCACCCCATGGCGCGCATCCGCGCAAGAACGTCTTCGATGTGGGCGAGTATGGCATCGGCCGGCTTGTCAATTCGCTTGAGCTCGGCTGCGATTGCCTCGGCGCCATCCAGTATCTCGACGCCACGCTCAATGGGCGCGACGGCGAGGTGGAGACGATCAAGAACGCGATCTGCATCCACGAAGAGGATATGGGCGTTGCCTGGAAGCACTATGATTTCCGGCTGGATCGCACCGAGACGCGGCGCGCCCGCAAGCTCGTGATCTCCACCATCGCGACGGTCGGCAACTACGAGTACGGCTACTACTGGTATCTGATGATGGATGGGACCATTGAGTTCGAACTCAAGGCGACCGGCATCATCAACACCACCGCCTGCCTGCCGGGCCAGCCCGGTGCCTATGGCGTGGAGGTCGCGCCCGGCGTGCTCGGCCAGATCCATCAGCACACCTTCTGTGCCCGGCTCGACATGGCCGTTGATGGGGACAAAAACTCGGTCATCGAGTGCAACACGAAGGCGGACCCCGCCGGCCCCGACAACCCCTATGGCAATGCGTATCGCTTGCACGAGACCCGGCTCGAGACCGAGGCGGGCGGGGCGCGCAAGGCCGACCTCGCCACCCACCGGTACTGGAAGTTCGCGAGCGCCGAGCGCACCAATCATGTCGGCAAGCCGACGGCCTACAAGCTGATCCCAACCTCGACCGTGACGCCCTTCATCGCGCCCGACGGCCCCTCCGGCAAGCGCGCGGGCTACACCTTCAACGACCTTTGGGTTACGGCCTTCGACCCCGCCGAGCGCTATCCCGCCGGCGAGTTCGTGAACTCGAGCGACGGGTCGGACGGCCTGCCTGCCTTCGTGGCCGATGACCGTTCGATCGCCGAGACGGATGTGGTGGCCTGGCATGTCTTCGGCCTGCACCATGTGCCCCGGCCCGAGGACTATCCCGTGCAGCCCTGCATCACCTGCGGCTTCAGCCTGATGCCCGTCGGGTTCTTCGACGACTCCAATCTGCGCGATCTTCCCTGGTCGAAGAATGTCGCGAGCTGCCACGCCAAGGCCGCCGAGTAGCGCGGTGGTCGAACGGGTCGATACGCTGGTCGTTGGCGCCGGACAGGCGGGGCTCGCCATGAGTGAGCATCTGTCTGCCGCCGGCGTCCCGCATCTGATCGTGGAACGGGACCGGATTGCCGAGCGTTGGCGGACAGGGCGGTGGGACAGCCTGGTTGCCAACGGCCCCGCCTGGCACGACCGCTTCCCCGGGATGGCCTTTCCGGAAAACGATCCGGACGATTTCCCCTCAAAGGACCAGGTGGTCGGCTATTTCGAGGCTTATGCAGCACAGATCGCGGCGCCGGTACGCTGTGGTGTCGAAGTGAGCAGTGTCGAGCGGCTCAGCGATCGCGCGGGCTTTCGGATCGAGACCTCGGCGGGACCCATCGAAGCCGCGCGCGTCGTCGCGGCCACCGGCCCGTTCCAGCGCCCCGTTATCCCACCGCTGATCCCCGCCGACGCGCCGGTGACCCAGATGCATTCGGCGCATTATCGCAACCCGCAGCAATTGCCCGAGGGCGCCGTTCTCGTCGTCGGTGCCGGCTCCTCGGGCTCGCAGATCGCGGATGAGCTGCTGCGGTCCGGGCGCGAGGTCTATCTCTCCGTCGGCCCGCATGATCGCCCGCCCCGGCGCTATCGGCAGCGAGACAATGTCTGGTGGCTTGGCGTGCTCGGCAAATGGGAGGCGGCGGCGATGCAGCCCGGCCTCGAGCACGTCACCATCGCCGTCAGCGGAGCGCATGGCGGCCAGACCGTCGATTTCCGCCGCTTCGCCGAACGGGGGATGATACTTCTGGGCGTGACGCGCGGCTATGCGGATGGGGTGGTCGAGATCGCCCCCGATCTCGCCCAAAACCTGGCGCGGGGCGATGCCAACTATCTCTCCCTGCTCGACGAGGCCGACGCGTATCTCGCGCGCAACGGGATCACCCTGCCCGAGGAGCCGCAGGCCCGCGAGATCCCCCCGGATCCCGGCTGTGTGCGCAGCCCGATCCTGACGCTGGATCTGGCCGAGGCGGGCATCAGCACGGTCATCTGGGCCACGGGTTATGCGCTCGATTTCGGCTGGCTCAAGGTTGATGCCTTCGGCGCCGATGGTCGGCCTGCCCATCAGCGGGGGGTTGCGACCGAGCCCGGCATCTACTTCCTCGGTCTGCCCTGGCTCTCGCGCCGGGGATCGTCCTTCATCTGGGGCGTCTGGCACGATGCGAAGTTCCTGGCCGATCACATCGTTATTCAGCGCAACTATCTCGCCTATCACCCCTCCCAAGAGCCGGCCGACGCCTCGGCCTAACGAGGACCCCACCGCGCCATGGCCCATCAGCGCATCCGCCCGTTCAACACGCACGAAACCTACCCTGAGCAGAACCTCGACAACGACCTTGCCCAGGCGGTGGTCACGCGGGGCGGGCGCACGGTATGGCTCCGCGGACAATGCCCTCAGGAGCTCGACGACGCGACCAACATCGACAGCCACGACCCGGCCGAGCAGACCCATAAGGTGATGCAGAACATCCGCCAGTTGATCGAGGAGGCCGGCGGGAGCATGGAGCACTTGGTCAAGGTCGTCGTCTACATTACCGATGTGCGCCATCGCGAAGCGGTCTACCGCACCATGGGGGAGTACATCCAAGGGGTGCATCCGGTTTCGACCGGGCTCGTGGTCCAGGCGCTGGCGCGGCCGGAATGGCTGGTCGAGATCGACGCCACCGCCGTGATCCCGGACTAGGGCGCGCGCCATGACCTTCTCCATCGCGGCCCGCTGTGCTGAGACCGGGATGTTCGGGATTGCGGTTGCTTCCTCCTCACCCGCCGTTGCCGCCCGCTGCGCCTATGCCCGTGCTGGCGTCGGTGCCGTGGCGAGCCAGAACGTCACGGACCCGAGGCTGGGCGTTCGTGCGCTGGACCTCATGGCGCTCGGTGCGAGCGCGCCCGAAGCCATTGCCGTCCTGTCGGCGACGGGGGGCGAGATGGCGTATCGTCAGATCACGGCGGTCGATGCTGCCGGGCGCACGGCGATCCACTCTGGGCCGAAGGCGCTCGGGATCTGGGCCGAGGCGCAGGCGGAGAATGTCGCCTGCGGTGGCAACCTCTTGGCCGATGCGGGCGTGCCTAAGGCGATGGTTGCGGCCTTCACCGCCGCTACCGGGTCTTTGGGAGATCGCCTGATCGCCGTCATGCGCGCGGCCGTTGCGGCCGGGGGCGAGGCGGGGCCGATCCACTCAGCCGGTCTCAAGCTCGTGCGCGAGGTCTCCTGGCCCGTCGCCGATCTGCGCGTGGATTGGACGGAAGACTGCCCGGTTGAGGGCCTGGCCGCGCTTTGGCAGATCTACAAGCCGCAGCTCGATGCCTATGTCACCCGCGCGCTCGCCCCGGCCGAGGCCCCAAGCTACGGCGTGCCCGGCGACAGCTGATCAACGCCACGGCGGACGCCCGTCGATGACAGGCAATCGGCCGTCGATCTCCCCTGCACCATCGTGCTGGCCTCCCCTCGGCCCGAAGGCGGGCGGTCAGAAGAGAAAGTCGCTGGCACTGACTGTCTCGATGTCGTTCTGTGCCAGCACGACCCGCCCACCGTCGGGCGTCAGGATCAGAACGGAGGTCCCAACCTGGCTGATAGTCAGATCCTCGATGCCGTCCACTTGGCTGTGCTGGCGGAAATCCAGCTTCTCGAGTGCTGTGTTCCAGTCGAGCACACGGTCTTCGTCCAAGCCGTCGACGAAGACGAAGACATCGCGCCCCGGCCCACCTTGCAGACGGTCGTCGCCGGGGCCTCCCTGCAGGATATCATCGTCGAAGTTGCCGCGGAGCACGTCATCGCCAGGGCCACCGATGATCGTGTCCATCCCGCGCCAACCGAAGACCTGATCTGGCCCGGCGCCCCCGTCGACCTCATCGTCGCCGTCCCCGGCCTTGATGACGTCCTCGCCACTGCCACCCCGCACGATGTCGTGCCCATCGCCCGAGAGGATGACGTCGTCGTCTGCCCCGCCCTACACGGTATCCGCGCCGCCGCCACTATTGATCACGTAATCGCCCGATCCGCCCAGGATCGTGTCCGCGCCATTGCCGCTGATCAGTCG
>JBCCLX010000154.1:0-8987 GCA_039026635.1 Pseudomonadota bacterium | reverse complement strand
GGCAGTGTCGCGGATGACACGATCGGCTCTACACCACAACGGGCAGCCACAGCCGTGGCGCCGTCACCGGCTATCCGCGCATCGGCGCGTGCCGTCAGGAAAACGAAGGGAGACAGGATGAAGATCGGTGCCCTCAAAGAGACCGACCCCGGCGAAGCCCGCGTGTCGCTCACGCCGGAGAGCGCGGGCCGGCTCCAGAAACTCGGCTACGACTGCATGGTCGAGAGCGGGGCCGGGACAGCGGCCGGCTTCACCGACGAGGCCTATACCGCCGCTGGCGTGACGGTGGTGGCCGATGCGGCGGCGTTGATGGCGGGCGCTGATGTGATCACCAAGGTTCGCGTGCCCAGCGATGCCGAGATCGAGGCCGCGCCCGAGGGCAAGACGCTCGTCACCCATATCTACCCCGCCCAGAACGAAGCGCTGCTCGAGAAGCTGAACGCCAAGAAGCTGAACGTGATGGCGATGGATATGGTGCCCCGCATCAGCCGCGCCCAGAAGCTCGACGCGCTCTCCTCGATGGCCAATATCGGCGGCTATCGCGCGGTGATCGAGGCCTCCAACAATTTCGGCCGCTTCTTCACCGGTCAGGTCACGGCCGCCGGCAAGGTGCCGCCCGCGAAAGTGCTCGTCGTCGGCGCCGGTGTCGCCGGTCTCGCCGCCATCGGCACCTCGGTCTCGCTCGGCGCCATCACGATGGCCTTCGACGTGCGGCCGGAAGTGGCCGAACAGATCGAGTCTATGGGCGCCGAGTTCGTCTTCCTCGAGTTCGAGGAGGAGCAGGCGGATGGGGCGGCCACGGGCGGCTATGCCGCGCCCTCGAGCCCTGAGTTCCGCGAGAAGCAGCTCGAGAAGTTCCGCGAGCTCGCCCCCGAGGTCGATATCGTCATCACCACGGCGCTGATCCCCGGCCGCCCCGCACCGGTCCTCTGGACCGCCGATATGGTCGCGGCCATGAAGCGCGGCAGCGTGATCGTGGACCTCGCGGCCGAGCGTGGCGGCAACTGTGAGCTGACCCAGAAAGACGAGCGCATCGTCTCGGATAACGGCGTGATCGTCATCGGTTACACGGATTTCCCGAGCCGCATGGCGGCTCAGGCCTCGACGCTCTACTCGACCAACATCCGCCACCTCATGGACGATCTGACGCCCGAGAAGGACGGTGTTCCGGTCTACAACTATGAGGATGACGTCATCCGCGGCATGACGGTCTGTGCCGGTGGCGAGATCATGTATCCCCCGCCGCCGCCCAAGGTGAAGGCGATCGCGGCCCAGCCGGCCAAGAAAGAGCCGGAAGAGACGGCCGAGGAAAAAGCCGCGCGCGAGACCAAAGAGCTCGAAAAAGCCAATGCGATGACGACCAACGTCCTCGCAGGTGGCGGTATCGCGCTCCTGCTTATCGGCTCGGTCGCGCCGGCCAGCTTCATGCAGCATTTCATCGTTTTCGTGCTGGCCTGCATCGTCGGCTACTTCGTCATCTGGAACGTCGCGCACTCGCTGCACACACCGCTGATGGCGATCACCAATGCGATCTCCTCGATCATCATCGTCGGCGCGCTCCTGCAAATCGGCTCGACAGATGAGACGGTCATGTATCTCGCAGGGCTCTCGGTCCTGATGGCGGCGGTGAACATCTTCGGCGGCTTCCTCGTGACGCGCCGGATGCTCGCCATGTTCCAGAAATCCTAATCCGGGGGACGCGCAGATGAGCATCGGTTTCGTGACGGCCGCCTATGTCGTGGCGGCCATCCTCTTCATCCTCGCCCTCGGCGGTCTCTCCAATCAGGAGAAGGCCAAGCGGGCGATCTGGTACGGCATCATCGGCATGGCGCTGGCGATCTTCGCCACGCTCGGCACGCCGGGGGTCTCGAATGTGCCCACGGTGATCCTGCTGCTGATCGTCGGCGGCGCGGGCGGTGCCTATGTGGCCCGCAAGGTCGAGATGACGCAGATGCCGGAGCTGGTGGCCGGTTTTCACAGTCTCGTGGGCCTCGCTGCCGTCTTCATCGGCTTCAACGCCGATTTCGAGATGACGCGTGCGCTGGCGGCCATCGAAGCCGGCACAGTCTCAGAGCTGACGGGCTTTGCGGCCACGGTGGCGAAGAAATCCACCGTTGAGATGTCGATCCTGAAGGTTGAGCTCTTCCTTGGCATCTTCATCGGCGCGGTCACCTTCACCGGCTCGGTCGTCGCCTATGGCAAGCTGGCCGGTAAGCTCTCCTCGGGCTCCCTGCTCCTGCCGATGCGCCATCAGCTGAACCTCGGCGCCATCGGCGCCTGCCTGGTGCTCGGTTATATGTACCTGCAGGGCGAGGGCGTCTGGACCATGTATCTGGTCGCCATCATCGCCGGCGCGCTCGGCTGGCACCTGATCATGGCCATCGGCGGCGCGGACATGCCCGTCGTCGTCTCGATGCTGAACTCCTATTCGGGCTGGGCGGCGGCCGCGATCGGCTTCACCCTCGGCAACGACCTGCTGATCGTCACCGGCGCGCTCGTCGGCGCCTCGGGCGCGATCCTCAGCTACATCATGTGCCGCGGGATGAACCGCTCCTTCGTGAGCGTCATCCTCGGCGGCTGGGGCGGCGAGCAGTCCGAGGCCCAGGAGGTCGACGGCGAGATGATCGCCATCGATCCCGACGGTGTGGCGAGCGCGCTCAACGACGCCGACAGCGTGGTGATCGTGCCGGGCTACGGCATGGCCGTCGCACAGGCCCAGGCCGCCGTCTCCGAGCTGACCCGCAAGCTGCGCGACAAGAAAAAGGAGGTTCGCTTCGCGATCCACCCGGTCGCCGGGCGCCTCCCGGGCCATATGAACGTGCTGCTGGCGGAGGCGAAGGTTCCTTATGACATCGTGCTGGAGATGGAGGAGATCAACGACGATTTCCCCCAGACCGACGTGGTGATCGTGATCGGCGCCAATGACATCGTGAACCCCGCCGCCCAGGACGATCCGGGCAGTCCCATCGCCGGCATGCCGGTGCTCGAGGTCTGGAAGGCGCGCCAGGTCTTCGTCTGCAAGCGCGGCAAGGGACGCGGGTACTCCGGCATCGAAAACCCGCTGTTCTTCAAGGAAAACAGCCGGATGTTCTATGGCGATGCCAAGGGCTCCATCGAGTCCCTATTGCCCCAGGTCGCCTGAGCCTTATTGCTCTGGCAACCGTTCGGCCCCATAGTGCGGGGGCGATATGTGAACCTCAGGTTCATCACTTGGGGCCCGCGAGTTGCTGCTCGCGGGCCCCGCTCATCTCCGGCTACCCGATGATGAGCTTTGCCAGGGTCAGGATCAGGCCGGAGACCGCGATCATGACCATGGCCATGCGATATGTACTTTCTCTCAGGTTCATCACCTCCTTTCGCCCCGAAGTGTCGGGACGGGAGGCATTGAAGCGGGCGGTGGCAAACAAAGCGTTTACCATAACCTCATGCTGAAGCTCCTCGGGCGCACCGTCCTGCGGCTCGCCATCTTCGTCGTCTTCCTTTGGGGCACGCTCGTGGGCGGGCTTCTCTGGAACCGGCATGCCTATATCTACGCCCGCGCGCCGGCCTTCGATGCGGGGGTCGTCTCTGGCTTCCCCCGCGGAGAGGTCGCGCGCATCGATGGGCCGGAAGGGCTGGTGACGGTCTGGATGGCGCAGCCGGTCGAAGGGCGCCCCGTCGTTCTGCATTTCACGGGTAATGCCGGCTATCTGCCTGGCGCCGCTCGTGCCGTCTATCCCCTGGTGATCCGGGGGTTTGGGACCGCGATCCCGGCTTACCCGGGCCGTAGTGTGCCCGGCGAGCCGAATGAGGAGCGGCTGGTGGGTGAGGCTCTGGCGCTCTACGACGCGCTTGCCGCACTCTTCCCCGAAACCGCCGGGCCGCCGGTGATCTGGGGCACGTCGCTCGGCGCAGCCGTGGCTGTCGCCGTCGCCGCTGAGCGTCCGGCCGCAGCACTTGTGCTCGAAGCCCCTTTTGCGGAGCTCTGCACCGTCGCCCAGCACCATTATCCATGGGCCCCCGCCTGCCTCCTGCTCTGGGACGAGCGCTGGGAGAGCGTCGATCTCATCGGCGACATCGACGCCCCGATCCTGATCCTCGCCGGCCGGCGCGATGGCGTCATCCCCGTGGCCGAAGCCGAACGCCTGGCGGCAGCAGCGCCCAATGGCACGCGGCTCGTGATCTATCCCGACGGAGCCCATAGCGATCTGACGCGTCATGGCGCCATGGACGAGATCCTCGCGTTTCTCGCGGCGCAGGGTATGGAGTAAGCGGCGCGGCCTGGCGCCTGCCCGGCGGTTCATCCGCGCGCCCTCAGTCGCTGGAGTGACCGGCAGAGCCGGGCCATCGCCCCCCAGCCGGACCCGACGGATTGGAACGCGGCTCAGCCGGGCGGGGGTAACGGCACCGGGCCGTTCTTGCTGAGCAAGGCAACGCTCGAGCCTTCGATGATGATGGCGCTGAGCGGCCCCCCTTTGCCCGCGCCCGTATCGATGCCGATCCGGTTTGGGCGCAGCTCAACAAAGCGCGTCGGCGTGTGCCCGTGCACGATCACGGCCGGATGCTCTGTGTCATCTTCGAGAAAGGCGCCGCGGATCCAGATGAGATCGTCGGCGTCCTGCGCCTCCAGCGCGACGCCAGGGCGGATCCCGGCATGCACGAAGAGGAAATCGCCGAAGCGCAGCGTTAGCGGCATTGCCTCCATGAAGGCGCGGCTCGCCACAGGCATCGCACTGGCCAGCGCATCGCGCAGCCGCGTCCGTCCCCGCTCGGCACCGGAGCGGAGCGCGTCCCAGGGATCGATTCCAAAGGAGGCAACAGCCGCTTCGCCCCCGTTCATGAACCAAAGCTCGAGCGCGCGGCCTTCGGGCTTGGCGAGAAAATCGAGCAGGAAGGCATCGTGGTTGCCGCGCACAGACTGCACGCGCTCAGGATCGGCAGCAGCCAGATCGGCCAGGACGCCGGCGCTATCGGGCCCCCGGTCGATCAGATCCCCGACATGCAGGATCCGCCAGTCCGCCACAGGCCGGGCCGCAAGATCGGCGGCCACCCGGGCATGCATGTCCCGAAGCGCCGCGCGCTCCCCGTGCACATCGCCGATCGCATAGAGGCGAAGCCCCGCCGGCAAACGCGCCGTTCCGAGCCGTGCCATCCGTTCCTCCCCTTCGCGCTGCCGCAGGATCGGACGCTATCGGCTCGCCAGCGGAGAGCAAGGCCAGAGCGAAGGCCAGAGTGAAGGCTGGAGCACGCGCCGAGCGCCCGCTCAGGCCGCAGCCGCAACCGAGCGAAGCGCGGGCAACAGCAGGCAGGGGCCATCCTCGGTAAGCAGATACTGCTCCTCGCCCTCCAGCATCAGACAGGACGGGCTGCCGGAGCGGCTCGTTTCGATGGCGATACGGTTGGGATGGACCTCCACTTGGTCGACCGGGCTGTGGCCATGCACGACAATCGCCTCATGCGGGGCGGTCGCGCTCAAAAACCCAGGGCCCCACATCAGATCGCCGGCCGATTGTTCCGACAGGGGCACGCCTGGACGAATACCCCCGTGGGAGAAGAAATAGTCCCCAAAGCGCACGCCATGAGGCAGGCCCATCAGAAAGCCCACATGCTCCGGCGGCATCGCATCGATCAGCCAGGCGCGCAGATCCGCCCGCGCCGCGGCATTGGGGAAATCGAGGGGCGAGACCGCCTCGATCCCATAGGATGCCAGCGTCGCAATCCCGCCATCCTCGAGCCAGGGATAGAAGGACGGCGTCTCGGCATCGACCAAGAGGGCGGCGAGGCAGGCGTCATGGTTCCCGCTCAGGCAATAGCTCCGCGCTTCGGGCCCCAGCTTCGAGAGCGTCTCGAGCACCTCATAGGCCTCCGGTCCCCGGTCCACGTAATCGCCGAGAAAGATCACGCGCCAATCCGCCGTAGGCCGGCGCGCCAGGTCGCGTGCGATGGCCGCGCGCAGGCGGCGCAGGGCGGCAGCATCGCCGTGGAGATCGCCAATGGCGTAGAGTCGCAGGCCAGGGGCCGTGCGCGCGGTCTCGATGGTAATCATCGCCCGATCCTCGATACGCATGCGCCACAGCCTCTTCTCGGGCCGGTGGTCACCTGCTGGTTGCCTCACGACGATGAGGCCGGACGATTACGAAAAAGAAAACCCTCGGCGCAGGTTAGCGCCGAGGGTTAATGTGCCGTGGTTGCATTCCGGTCGCAGTGCCGGACGCTCGTGCCGGCCCCTTGGGGCCGTCAGTCCTCAGAGAAGACCTTCGCGCTGCGCTTTCTTACGCGCCAGCTTGCGCGCGCGGCGGATCGCTTCCGCCCGCTCCCGCGCCTTCTTCTCCGACGGCTTTTCGTAATGCTGTCGAAGCTTCATCTCGCGGAAAACGCCTTCACGCTGCATCTTCTTCTTCAGAGCACGGAGCGCCTGATCGACATTGTTGTCGCGAACCAGTACCTGCACCTAGGTCACCACCTTTCTGCCGCTGCTGTTGATCGAGAGTGGGCTATATACGGGTGGGAGGGGGTGCTGTCCACCGGCTATAGGTGCCGCAGCGCGCTTTTGAGATATCGAGCCAAGGCCTTGGCGTGAAAGGGAGCGAGCGGGATGGACGAGACGGCGACGGCCGGTGGCGCGGCTGATGGGGCGACGGATCCGGTGGCCGAGGCGCGTGAGGCGCTGATCGAGGCGATGCTGCCGAATGTGGTGTTCGACGGCTGGGGGCAGGAGGCGCTGGACGCCGCCATCGCCGATACGGGCATCAATGCACAGACCGCGGCGCTCGCCTTCCCGCGCGGCGGCGTCGATATGGCGCTCGCCTTTCACAACTTGATGGACAAGCGGCTGGGTGAGGAGCTCGCCGGCACCGATCTTTCGGCCATGCGGATCCGGGAGCGGATCGCCCATTGCGTGCGCCGGCGCTTGGAGCTGGTGGGCGAGCATCGCGACGCGGTGCGCCGCGGCGCCACGCTCCTGGCCCTGCCGCCCTATGCGGTGGAGAGTGCGCGGGCGCTCTGGTCGACGGCGGATACGATCTGGACGGCCTGTGGCGACACCTCGGACGACTATAATTGGTACACCAAGCGCGCGATCCTCTCCTCGGTCTATTCGGCCACCGTGCTCTACTGGCTGGGCGATGAGAGCGAGGGGTTCGAGAACAGCTGGAAGTTCCTCGACCGGCGGATCGAGAACGTGATGCAGTTCGAGAAGATGAAGGGCGCGATCAAGGCCAACCCCGTCGCCCGCATGGCGCTTGCCCCCCTCAATCAAGTCCTCTCGGTCGTCCGCCCGCCCCATGCCCGCGGCGGCGACGCCCAAGCCTAAGCTCTCACCTTTTGGCGCGTCCTGATGCGTCGGTGCCGCCCCGTGTCATCGCCCGGCTCGTTCGGGTGATCGAAGCCTGGAGGGGCGGAAGGGCGGGCTGGAGCCGATCGACAACCCACGGCCGATGCCGTTGGGTCCTCCATCGCTCTAACGCGCGGTCCCGAGCGGGCGCAGGCGGGTGACATGGCCCATCTTGCGCCCCGGCCGCGCTTCTCCCTTTCCATAAAGATGGAGAGAGGCGCCGGGTTCGGCGGCGATCTCGGCCCATCCCCCGGCCTCGTCACCAAGCAGGTTGGTCATCTCCGCATCCGCGTGGCGCACCCCATCGCCGAGCGGCCAGCCCGCCACCGCGCGGATATGCTGCTCGAACTGGTCCACGGCGCAGGCCTCCGTCGTCCAGTGGCCCGTATTATGGACGCGAGGTGCGATCTCATTGACCAAGAGCCGCCCGCCGCGGCCCGCCCCGGGCTCGAGGAAGAACTCAACGCCCATCACGCCCACGTAATCGAGCGCCGAGGCAATGCGCCCAGCCGCCAGCACCGCGTCCTGGATCACGGCATTGGGCAGGCCAGCGGGCACGGTCGTCCGCCGCAGGATCCCGTTCTCATGCAGGTTGCGCCCAGGGTCATAGGCCACCGTGACGCCCGAGAGGGCGCGCGCGACGATCACCGACAGCTCGGCTGTAAAGGCGATGCGGCCTTCGAGAACGCTCGGTTGGCCGCCCACGCCCTCCCAGGCCGCCGCCGCCGCCGACACAGCCACCGCTGCATCCTGAAGGTCATCCAGCCGCGCCTGGCCCTTACCGTCATAGCCCAAGCGACGGGTCTTTAGGATCGCCGGGGTGCCGATCTCTGTGATCGCTTGGGTCAGATCCTCCAGGCTGTCGACCGGGGCCCATGGCGCCACCGCGATCCCGATGCTCTCGATAAAGCGCTTCTCCTCCGCCCGATCCTGGGCGACGGCGAAGGCGCGGGCATTGGGCCGCACGGGCGTATGGGCGGCGAGCGTCTCAGCCACCGCTGCGGGCACGTTCTCGAACTCGAAAGTGGCGACATCGACGGCCTCGGCAAAGGCTGTGAGCGCCGCGGTGTCGTCATAGCCGGCCTGGGTGTGTGTGCGCGCCACTTCCGCTGCGGGCGGCGCCGGGGCGGGGTCGTAGATATGGGCGTGCAGCCCGAGCCGCGCGCAGGCGATGGCGAGCATGCGGCCGAGCTGACCGCCGCCGAGGATGCCAACTGTGCTCCCCGGGGGAAGCGGCGCAAGCGGCGCGCTCTCGACGCTCATGGGGCTGGCAGGTCCACGGGCGCCTCGGCCACCGCCGCGCTCTGCGCCGCCCGCCAGGCCTCGAGCCGTTCGGCCAGTGCCGCATCCTCCACCGCCAGCATCGCGGCGGCGAAAAGCGCGGCATTGGCCGCCCCCGCCTCGCCGATGGCAAAGGTCGCGACCGGAATGCCCTTCGGCATCTGCACGATGGAGAGCAGGCTATCGAGCCCGGAGAGCGCCCGCGACTGTACCGGCACCCCGAGCACCGGCACGCGGGTTTTGGAGGCGAGCATTCCCGGCAGATGCGCAGCCCCCCCGGCACCGGCGATGATTGCCGCCAGCCCGCGCGCTGCAGCGGCCTCGGCATAGGCAAAGAGCCGGTCCGGGGTCCGGTGCGCCGAGACGATCCGCGTCTCATGCCCGATCCCCAGCG
>JBCCLX010000153.1:0-9001 GCA_039026635.1 Pseudomonadota bacterium | reverse complement strand
CCCACCGCTGTTCTCCCCGGCGCGGGGGGGGTGGGCCCCCCCCGGGGGGGGCCCCCGCCCCCCGCCCGGGCCCCCCCCCCCCCCCCCCCCCCCGCGGCCGGCGTTGCCGACCGAGGGCGCGCATCGCGCCGTCCTTTTCTCCAGACCCGTCTTCGGCATGATGTCAGGCAGTGATTTCTTCCGTCCCGCCCCCTCCCGCGGGTGGGTGGGTGGAGGGAGGGGGCGGGACACGGCCTGCTGGGGGCTCGATGCCCCCAGCAGGCCGACCCGATCTCTGCTGTCGCCCTGAGCCGCTTCAAGAGACCGCCGTTCGCCCCGTCAGATGATCGTCATCTCCAGCGGCATCCGGCTGAGCGGTTCCGCTGCAGCCTCCGTGACGAGGCTCGTGCGCCCAAGACACATCGCGGTCCCGCTGTCGCTGTCCATCAGGATCATGTGCAGGAAAAACACCATCCCGGGTGCCAAAACCTGTTCGGCGCCTTCATAGAACATCTGGTCTTCCATCCAGGACGGCGGGAAGCGCGGCCCCAGGGCATAGCCGCAGGCATTCAAGCGATGGGCGCCAAGACCATGAGCGTCGAGCACGCGCGCATGCGCATCGAAGACCGCGCCCATGGTTTCGCCCGGTCGCAGCCTCTCCTCGCAGGCAGCCAGTGCCTCGGCTGCGGCCCGATGCATGCGCGCATGGGCCGGTCGTGGGCGGCCGATCACCAGCGTCTTGAAGAGGGCGGCATGATAGTGGGCATAGACGCCAGCCCATTCCAGCGTGAGTTGATCCTCGGCATCGAGCCGGCGGCGTCCTTCCTGATAGCGGCAGAGGAGCGCCTGCGCGCCCGAGCCGATGATGAAGGCGTTGCCCGGGTAGCCACCACCACCGGCGAAGACGGCGCCCTGCATCGCCGCCAAGACAGCGGCCTCCTCGACGCCGGGCCCTGCCGCTTCGACCGCCGCGTCCCAGGCCGCATCGCCAAGGGCTGCGGCGCGGCGCACGCAGGCGATCTCTGCCGTTGACTTCACCAGCCGCAGCAGCCCCATCAAATCCGACGCATCGACCAAGATCGCCAACCGACCGACGGCCGCCTCGACGGCGCGCCCATTGGCATGGGTCAACCCATGGGTGGCCGTTTCCCAGCCGAGCCGTCGCCCGGCGAGGCCGAGATCGCTCAGGAGCGCGGCCAGATCCTCTGCCGGCACGGCCCCGGCTCGATCCCGCCAGACCCGGATGTCCCCGATGGTCGAGGTCAGTGCCGCCTGACGTTGATCAGCCGAACGCGTGAGCAGCACCGTCCCCTGCGCACTGACGACGAGGCATTGAAAGAAGCAGTAGCCGAAGGTGTCGTAGCCCGTCAGCCAATACTGGCTTTCGGGGGCGAAGAGCAGCAGCGCGTCGAGACCGCGCTCCTCCATGGCGGCCCGCGTTGCGCGCATGCGCGCGTCGTATTCGGCCTGGTCGAAATGCAGCATGGCGCGCGCTCCGTTGGGGTGTCGTCGTGGCAGGGCGGTCAGTCCTAGCGCGCCTGCAAGGCCGGGGCGAGCCCGCCGGCAGCGCAAGCGCAAGCCTGTCTGCACGCCGGCGACCTCGCGGGTTTGAATGCCGTTGCGCGGTGGTACCCCGAGCGCCAGCATCGACGGGCAGTCGGCCATCGCCGAGTACCGCATGGTGCGCAACGCCGCCCCATCGCCGCGCCCTTCAGGACGACGGGAAGGCCGCAATGGTCGAGCAGGGCAGACCCAATGCCGCGCGGGCATGGGCGCGTCGGGATCCTGTGCAACGGCGCACTTTGGGTGAGCAGGACCCCGCTCGGTCCATTGCTCAAGCGCGGAAGGGCATTGCTCAGGGGGGCTGCGCCACGCGGTCAGACAAAGGCTGTGATCGCCTCTCTTCGCGCCCTGTCCAGTGCTGGTTGGCTCAACGCCGATCCGGCAACGCGATCGCGGCGACAAGGCGCCCATAGTCGCTCTCACCCGCCTGGCAGCTGCGGCGATAGCTGAAAAAGCGTTGCGGGTCCGAATGGGTGCAATGGCCCGTCCAGGACGCCGCACCGACGCCTGCCGCTCGTAGCCGCGCCAACGCGTAGCCCGGCAAATCGAACTGAGCCCGGTCCCCACCGAGGCGGCCGTCCGTGTCTGGGCGACCTGCTGCAAAAAACCGCGCAGTCCCGGGATCCTCGTCGAGGAAGCGCTCAACGAACTCGGGTCCCACCTCATAGGCTCGTTGGCTTATCGTGGGCCCGACGACAGCGACGATCCGACCGCGCATGGCCCCCAGGCCCACCATGGCATCGAGCGCGGCCTCCAGCACCCCGCCGATGGCACCGCGCCAGCCCGCATGTGCCGCCCCCACAACGCCAGCGGTACCGTCAGCTAGGAGCACCGGCGCGCAATCGGCACTCAGAACACCAAGGGCAAGCCCTGGCCGGTCGGTGACCATGGCATCGGCCTCGGGCCGCGTCGCAGCCGGCGGTTCTGTGACGGTGATCGCGTGGGCCGAATGCACCTGGGCGAGCGAGACCAGGACCTCCGCCCCCAGCGCCGACGCCACCCGCCGACGGTTCTCGGCCACCGCCGCTGCCCCATCGCGCGATCCAGGCCCGGCATTGAGGCTCTCGTAGATCCCCGTCGACACCCCGCCCTCCCGGGTGAAAAAGCCATGAGGCAGCGGGCGCAATTGCGGATCGGTGACGGCGGTCGGGCTTGGGCTCATGGGGTGTCGTCCTCGGGCTTGGGCTCCTCGACAAAGCCGGGCGGTGGCGGCCCGGCAGGGGTGATGGCCATGACCTTGAACCGCGTGCCCATCGCGGTCTCGCTGGTCAACCGCTCAAGCGCATCGGCAATGGCACCCGCCTCCTCCGGCCGAGCCCGGGCCAGCGCCGCGGCACGCAGTCCGATCCCGAGTTGGGCGAGAAAGGCGCCTTGGGTCGTGACATGAACCGCAATCGCGTGGGGCTCATCGACCGCGTCTCGAGCGACCGCGGCCAGACGGTCGAAATCGATCAGCCAGGTCAGGTCCGCCTCTCCCGGCGCCGCCAGCGGATCGGCGCGGGCGTGATCCTTGATCGCCTGCAGCGTTGGGCCTGCGGGCCGGTCAGCCTCGCGATAGCCATAGTCAATGATCAGCGCCGCCCCGCCTCTGTGCGCGATCCGCGCCGCCAAGGAAGCCACGATTCCCTCGGCGGCAGGGCTTTCCTCGGCCCAGTCCCCGGGCGCTGGCTGCAGGCCCGCGCGTGGGATCCGACCCGACAGCCCGAAGCCCAGCCCTGCGCCTGCGAGCCCGACTTGAACCTCCCGCCAGCCGCGATCGTCGGCGAGATACTGGCGCACCGGCAGGGCATCCAGGAACTCATTTGCAACCAGCAGAAGCGGCTCATCCGGCACCGCCTCCAGCGTCTCATGCCAAACCGCCTGCGGCAGGCGACTTGCCTGTGCGGCGCGCAACGGGCGCGAGGTCTCGACGAGGCTAAGCGGCAGGGTTTGCAGCGGGCCCGCGGCGCGCAATGCATCGGCCATCAAGGTGCCCCGCCCTGGCCCAAGTTCCACGAGCCGCGGGCGCGCCCCCTCATGCCGCGCCAACCGATCCGCCAGCCAGAGCCCGATCAACTCCCCGAACATCTGACTGATCTCAGGCGCCGTGGTGAAATCCCCGGACCGCCCCAGCGGATCGCGCGTGCGATAATACCCCGCCGCCGGATCGCCGAGCGCAAGCGCCATGTAGTCGGCGAGACTGATCGGCCCTGTCGCGGCAATCCGGGCGCGCAAGCGTTCTAGCAGGGGCCTCACCGCCTCGCCCGTCTCCCGCGCTGCCGCGCTCAAGCGCGCCCCCGGTCCCCGCGGGTGAGTTTCAAGCGCGCCCACCTCATGCAGCCGTCCTCCGACGGGCCCAGAGAACGAAGCCAAGGCCAATGGCGACCATCGGCAGCGACAGGATCTGGCCCATCGTCAGCCCCATCGCCTCCGGCCCCGTGCCGAAGCGGATCACCTGGCCGAACGGATTGTCGACCGTGACGAACTCGACATTGCCCTGTCGAAAGTTCTCGACGACAGAGCGCGCCAGACCGTAGCCGATGAAGAAGACGCCGATCAGCGTCCCCGGCCGTTTCAACGCCCCGCCGCGTAGCGCCAGCCACAACATCACCGCAAAGAGCAGCAGCCCCTCAGTCGCAGCCTCATAGAGCTGGCTCGGATGCCGGGGCTCGGGACCTGCGGCCGGGAACGCCATGGCCCAAGGCACCTCGGTCGGTCGTCCCCAAAGCTCACCATTGATGAAGTTCGCAATCCGCCCGAAGAAGATGCCCGCCGGTGCCGCGAGCGCCACGGCATCGCCCGCCTCCAGAAGCGCGATCCCGCGTGCCCGCGTCCAGAGGATGACGCCGAGGATCACGCCCAGAAAGCCGCCATGGAAGGACATGCCGCCCTCCCAGAGCGCGAGGATCTCGCCGGGATGGCTGATGTAGTAGCCGGGATTGTAGAACAGCACAAAGCCGAGCCGCCCGCCCAACACGACCCCCAGCACCATCCAGGTCAGGAGCTCCTCTGGCTGCTGCGGCGTCATAGGGGCGCGATTTCCGGGCCAGAGCTGGGGGCGGTGCATCAGCATGACGCAAAGCCGCCAGCCGAGCACCAGCCCTGCGATATAGGCCAGCGCGTACCAGCGCAGCGCAAGCTCGATCCCGGCGATCTCGACGCTCACCAGGACCGGGTCGATCTGAGGAAAGGGCAGGACGTACATCAGGGCCTTCCGGTCTCGCTGAGCGACGCCGCGGGGATCGGGGCGTCCTGCTGCCGCGCGGCAGCACTGGGCTTTCCGCGCCCCGACTGTCAAGCGCTCCCGTCCTTCGTCGCCTTCTAGGGTGCTGATCCACTGCGCGGACCGGTCGCCCAGATCAATCGCTACGATCGAGCACCGTCCTCAGAGGCGCGCACCCCCGGGCGGTATCGGCCGCCCGCGCCCCGGCGGGGCTCGATGCCCCGGTGGGGCGGCCTCGGCCAAGACGTGCGAGGGCGCCGTCACGGGTTGCAGCGCGGCGAAAGGCCCATCATATCCAGAAGCGTTAGCCCGGTGAGACGCGACGGAGGACGCGATGCAGACGCGCAACCAGCTCTTCGACGATCTGAGCCAGCTCATGACCAATGCGGCCGGCATGGCCCAGGGCGTGCGCGAGGAGGCCGAGACCGCCATGCGCGCCGCCTTCGAGCGCTGGCTCGCCGAAAGCGCCATCGCCAGCCGCGAAGAGGTTGAGGCCGTTCGTGAGATGGCCCTGAAGACCCGCGAAGAGAACGAGGCCCTCAAGGCCCGGCTAGAGACCCTTGAAGCCCAGCTGGCGAGCAAAGCCTGAGCCGCCTCACTTGCCCGATGCGGATCCAGCGGCCCGCAGGGGTGCTTTAAGGCATCCCATCGATGGGCCGGCCATGATCACCCCGTCGGCGCTGGAATCTCGTCGAAGACAAAGAGGTTCGTGCCGTCGATCTCATCGGGCGTCACGCCTGCAAACAGCAAGGCACCGTCCTGCTCCGCATAGGTGAAGACCGTCCCCTCCGGTGTCGCGGAAAGAAAGCTCGTCGGATCGAGGTACTGACTGTCCTCGGTGAGCAGCCAGACGACGTCCTCTGCCGGATTGAAGTCCGTGATCACGTCAACGCCATCGCCGATCACGACTGGTCCAGCGGCACCGTCATCGACCACGAAGTTGCTGAGGGCAAAGGCGTCGGCGCCGGCGCCGAGGGTGATGGTGTCATTGCCAAAGCCCGTTTGGACTTGGTCGTCTCCCGCGCCTGCGTCGACGGTATCGTCGGCGGCAAAGCCCACCAACTCACCCGTGCTGGAGTCGCGAAAGCTTGGTAGAGCGATCAGATCATCGGCTGCACCACCGATCACCGTCAGAGGAGTGCTTAAGCTCTCTCCAATCAACTCGATGCCAAAGTCGCTGGCGATGATCTGTTCGATGTTTGTGGCGATTGCGTCAAAGTCATTGAAGACAGGACTGCCTGAGAACTGCAGGTAGAGGGCGTCTTCAAAAGGAAAGAAATCGGCGAAGGCATCGACTTCCCGCAGATCGAGCGTGTCGAAGCCGTCTCCGCCATCGATGATATCGGGCCCGAAGCTCGCGATGATGATGTCATCGCCGCCGAGAGCGTCGATCGTGTCCGGTCCGTCGGTCGTGCGCAACACGTCGTTGCCCTCTGTGGGCACACCTTCAGGCGCGGTGACGACGACTTCGATCCAATCCGATTGATTGTTGCTGAGATCGTTGTCGTCAGCCTTGACGACCTCGACCACCGTCGAAAGAAAATAGGTGCCCGGTGCGCTGGGCAGGTCCAAGTCAATCGAAAAGCTCTGCTGGTCTTGCTCGACCGGCCAGTCAATCAACGCCGTTGTCGGTTCAGTAAAGGCGAAGACCTCTTGGATGGTTCCATCGTTGGACGGGGTGGTCGACAGCACGACGCTCGTGACGATCTCGAAGGGGTCGAGGTCAAACCCATCGTTCGTAACCGTCCACTCGATGGTTGTGGGCTCCAAGGGCGCCCGTTCCAAGCTGTCCAGAACTGGTGGCGCTACGGCAAAGTCTGGGTCTCTCAGATTTGGCAAGATATCGTAGACTGAGAGCTTCTGATCGCTGAATTTGAAAAACTCGACCTCGTTCACGAAGTCCACTTCACGCCCGATCCCATCCGCGTTTGGTCGCGAGAGAATAAACGTAAGGTCGCCGGTCTGCGAGATATCGTAATCGGCGAAGGCTCCCTGGAAAACGACTGTGTCGATCCCGTCGCCACCGATGAGGAAATCGTCGCCTTCGCCCCCTGCAAGGCGATCATCGCCGTCATCGCCGCGTAAGGTGTCGCTGCCTTTCCCACCCCGTAGGATGTCGTCGCCGTCCCCGCCGTTCAGGGTGTCGTCCCCTTTGCCGCCGCGCAGTTTGTCGTCGCCACCAAGGCCGTTGAGGATGTCGTTGCCGCCGCGACCGCGGATCTCGTCGCTCAGATCCGTTCCGTCCAAAATGTCGTCCGCTGACGTGCCCCTGAATTCGTTGACGTAGGTACGCATTGCATCACTCCGTAATTGAAATCCGATCTCGCCTTGCAGTTGCAATGTGGCGAAAATCGGGCGGCGCTGGAGGTCCTGGAACATGCTGTAGTCCGGGGGCATCGGGGTGCCCTGACGTCTGCCCCAGGGTCTGCCCCAAGGTCCTCCACGGGGCCCGTGACGGCAGATGGTCCATGACGAATTTGCGGCAGGCGCGGTTTTCGCTTTGCGAATGGCGCGATGAGTGCCACCATATATATGGGTCCGAAAAAGAACGCACACGACCCGTGGCAACCCTTGGTGTATCGAGGGGCAGGCAATGTCCCCGGCACCAGAGCAGTAAGGGGCATTGAGGCATGTCGGCTGAAGGACGTCTTTTCGAGAACGCGGATATCCATCCGATCGACATGGTCGAAACCCTGGCGGAGCAGTCTGCCTGGGATTTTGACCGTATGGGCGAAGACCAGATTGCCATGGCCGTGGAGGGCACCTGGCGCAATCATTCCCTGTCGCTGGCCTGGTCGGAGCGGGACGACATGCTGCGTCTGATCTCGAGCTTTGAGATGGTGCCCCATGACGAGTGTCAGGAGGAATTCCTGCGGCTCCTCACCATGGTGAACGATCGGATTTGGAACGGTAGCTTCTCGCTCTGGCCCGAGCAGGGGTTGGTGGCTTTCCGTTACGGGCTGACGCTGGCCGGCGGGGCGACCGCGACGATCGAGCAGATCGAGTCGATGGTGCTCTCCGCGCTCGCGCTGTCCGAGCGGTTCTACCCGGCCTTCCAGGCTGTGGCTTGGGCCGGTGAGACTGCCGAGCGAGCCCTCGACTATGTAATTGAGGACGCTTACGGGACCGCCTGACGCGCCTGATCCGACCGTTGGGCTGAGATAGCGCTGCCCGATCCGAGCGTCGTTCGTCTCCCTCCCCCCGCCGTCCCGCCGGCGGGGAACCTTCTCCTCTCCCTTCCACGGCTGGACGCTTGGCGTGATGCCCGGGGCATGATTGTCTCCAGGGCCCTGCAAGCGACCGGAGACCCCCCATGACCGATCTCATCGCCGCCGCCCCCTCCCTTCTCCTCCTTGGCTGCGGCAAGATGGGGAGTGCGATGTTGGAGGGCTGGCTCGCGGGCGGTCTGGCACCGAATGCGGTTGCCGTGTTGGAGCCCGCGCCGACGCCGCGCCTTGAGGCGCTGGCAGAAGAGGGGCTTGCCCTCAACCCCGCCGCGCCCGTGGCCCCGGCCGTGCTCGTGGTCGCTGTCAAGCCACAGATGATGGACGCAGCGCTGCCCTCGGTTGCCGCTTTCGGGGGCGGCGAGACGCTTGTCATCTCCATCGCGGCCGGCACGCCGATTGCTGCCTTCGAGCGGCTCTTTGGCCCGGGCACGCCTGTGGTGCGCGCCATGCCCAACACGCCAGCCGCCATCGGGCGGGGGATCACGGCGCTGATTGCCAATGCGGTCGCGGGTGCGGATGGGCTCGCGCGGGCCGAGGCACTTCTGGCGCCAGTGGGCGAGACTGTGCGGCTCGATGCGGAGGCGCAGATGGATGCGGTTACGGGCGTCTCAGGCTCGGGTCCGGCCTATGTCTTCCATTTGATCGAGGCTCTGGCCGCGGCGGGGGAGGCGGAGGGTCTGGCGCCCGATCTGGCGATGCGCCTGGCCCGCGCGACCGTGGCCGGCGCCGGCGCCTTGGCGGGGCAGTCGAGCGAGCCTGCGGCCGTCCTGCGTCAGAACGTGACCAGCCCTGGGGGCACCACGGCGGCGGGGCTTGCGGAACTGATGGAGGAGCTTGAGCCGCTGATGCGGCGCACGGTGGCGGCGGCGGCCCGGCGCTCTCGCGAGCTTGCCGGCTGACGGCCTGTCGGGCCGCGGACACACTCTCGCAAATATCGTGATTCATCGGTTTTCATCCACCACCGAATGGTGTTTGGTGCTGCGCTAGCGAAAAGGCCTTGACGTTTTTTGTGCGGCGCAGCATATGCCGT
>JBCCLX010000152.1:0-9010 GCA_039026635.1 Pseudomonadota bacterium | reverse complement strand
GGCGATGAAGTTGAACATGATCGTGGTGATCACGACATGGCTGCCGCGATAGGCCTGCAGCCAGCCGGGGATCGCCGCCCAGAAAGCGCCCGTGCCGGCGGCGGCGGCGATGGCGAGGGTGACGACGAAGAAGCCCGGCAGATAGTTGTCGAGCGCTAGGCAGACCGCCGCGGCCCCGATCCCGGCGATGCCGGCCTGTCCCTCGCCCCCGATGTTGAAGAGGCGCGCCTGATAGGCGAGTGCGACGGCGAGGCCCGTGAAGATGAAATTGGCAGCGTAGTGCAGCGTGTAGCCGATGCTGCCCGGATAGACGAAGGCACCATCGATCATCACGCGCAGCGCGTCGATTGGGTTCTCGCCCACGAGTGCGACCACGATGCCGGCCACGGCCAGGGCCAGGGTGAGGTTGAGGATCGGGATCAGGCCGACGTCGACCCAGACGGGCAGGCGGTTCATGGGGCGGCCTCCAGCGGCGCGGGGGCATGGTCGCCGGCGCGTCCGCCCATCAGCAGGCCGAGGGTCTCGCGCGTCGCGTCGGCCCGCGGGATCTCGCCGGTGATCCGACCGCCGTTCATCACGGCGATCCGGTCCGAGAGCGCGAGGATTTCGTCGAGCTCGACCGAGACGACGAGGACGGCGCAGCCCGCAGCCTTCATGGCCAGGATCCGTTCGTGGATGGCCATGATGCCCCCGATGTCGACGCCCCGGGTGGGTTGGCCGATCAGGAGGACGCGGGGGGCGGCCTCCATCTCGCGGGCCAGCACCAGCTTTTGCTGGTTGCCGCCCGAGAAGCCGGCGATCCGGTCGCGGGGCGCGGGTGGACGGACGTCGTAATCCGCCATCAGCCGTTCGGCGCGGGCCTGCATGGCCTTGGTGTTGAGCCAGCGCCCAGCGCCCGCATCGGGGCCGTGGTGATAGCCGAGGATCGCGTTTTCGCGCGCCTGGAAGGGCAGGACGAGGCCGCGGCGGTGACGATCCTCGGGTACATGGGCGAGACCGGCCTTACGAAGCGCTGCGGGCGTTGACGGGCGCTCCGGCGTGATCTCGAGCGCGCCGATGCGAATGCGCCCCTCCGCCGGCGCCTCGATGCCCGCCAGCACGTCGAGGAGTTCGGATTGGCCATTGCCGGCAACGCCTGCGACGCCGAGGATCTCACCGGCGCGGAGCGTGATCGAGACGTCCGAGAGGAGGGCGACGCCGCGCCCGTCCCGCCAGCCGAGCCCTTCGGCGGCGAGCGCCACATCGCCGGTCTCGACCGCGGGATGGTCGAGTTCCAACGCGATATCGCGCCCGACCATGAGGCTCGCCAGCTCCTCGCGTGACGTGTCAGAGACCGCGCGATGGGCCACCATCTTGCCCCGGCGCATCACCGAGACCGCATCGCAGACCGCCATCACCTCACGCAGCTTGTGGGTGATCAGCAGCACGGTCACGCCGCGCGCGGCCAGCCGGCGCAGGATCTCGAAGAAGCGGTCGGTCTCGTCCGGGGTCAGCACGCCCGTGGGCTCGTCGAGAATGAGCACGCGGGCGCCGCGGCGGAGCGCCTTCACGATTTCCACGCGCTGCTGCAGGCCGACGGGCAGATCGCCGGTGATGGCGTCCGGATCGACCACCAGGCCGTAGTCCCGCGCCAGCTCCTCGAGCCCCGCACGCGTCTCGGCCCGGCCTTTGGAGAGGGTGACGCCCCCTTCGGCGCCCAGCATGACGTTCTCGAGCACCGTGAAGACGGGGACGAGCATGAAATGCTGATGCACCATGCCGATGCCAAGCGCGATGGCATCCGACGCATTGGCGATGTCGACGCGCTTGCCGTCGATCTCGATGGTGCCGGCATCGGCCTCGTAGAAGCCGTAGAGGATGGAGACGAGGGTGGATTTGCCCGCACCGTTCTCCCCGATGATGCCATGGATGGTGCCCGGCGCGATCTCGAGGTCGATCGCGTCGTTCGCAAGCACCGGGCCGAAGCGCTTGGTAATGCCGGAGAGGTGGACGGCGGGCGGCGGGTCGGTGGGCGGGGTGTCGGCGGGTGCGCTCATGGCCTGTCCCGCTGAAAGGCCGGATCCGCGGCGACAAGCTCCACCGTGTTGCCCTCCGGATCCTCGGTGAAGACGCCGCGCCAGCCGATCCAGTCGAAGTGCTCGACGCGATAGGGCTGGCCGATCCGGTCGTACCAGGCCATGGCTGCCGTCTGTTCGTCCCAACCGAGGCTGAGCGCCAGGTGGTGGAGCGAGGAGCGGGCCCCGGTCTCCGGCGCGGCATCAGTGACCTGATGCAGGTCCGGCCGACCGGCACCGGGGCCGAAAAGGGCGAGCACGGCGGTGTGTCCCCCATAGCCCTCGGCGATCCGGAAGAAGGTGATCCCGCCGTCGCGGGCGGAGAGGAGCTCGAGCCCGATCACCTCACCGTAGAACCGCTCCATCGCTGCCATATCAGCGCAGCGGATCGCGATCTCACCGAGCGCACGGACACGAAACCCGCGCCCCTCCGTCGTGGTCGGAGGGGCGCTGGCAGTGCTTGAAGTGTCAGGAGAGGACATAGGGATCAGGCGCGCGGTCGGAGCGTCGGCTCAGAACGGGCAGCTGCTGTCGCTCTCATAGTTGTGGACTGTGATGTCGCCGGCGATGATCGCGGCCTTGGCAGCTTCGACCGCCGCGGTGATCTCGTCGGTCAGAAGCGGCTCGTTGTTTTCATCCACCGCCCAGTCGACGCCATCCTCAGCCAGACCCAGGATGTTGACGCCTGCGGTGAAGGTACCCTCTTTCGAGGCCGTGAGCGTGTCGTAGGCGGCGACGTCCACGCGCTTGATCATCGAGGTCAGCACATCTCCGGGGCTCACGCCGTTCTGGTTCGAGTCGACGCCGATGGCGAGCTTGCCCGCGTCCGCCGCGGCCCGGATCACGCCGAGGCCCGTGCCGCCGGCGGCGTGATAGATGACGTCGGCGCCGCGGTCGATCTGGGACTGGGCAAGCTCGGCGCCCTTGGTCGGGTCGTTCCAGGCGGACGGCGTGGTGCCGGTCATGTTCTGGAAGACCTCGGCCGCGCCGTTCGTGTCCTTCACGCCCTGGACATAGCCGCAGGCGAATTTGCGGATGAGCGGGATGTCCATGCCGCCGATGAAGCCGACATTGCCCGAGCTCGATTTCTTCGCCGCGGCGACGCCGACGAGATAGCTGCCCTCGTGCTCCTTGAAGGCGTATTGGCGCAGGTTCGGCCGGTCGAGCCAGCTCACGTCGATGATCGCGAAATCGACCTCTGGATGGTCGGCAGCCACGGCATCGATCGCATCGGCCTGGGCAAAGCCGACACCGATCACGACGGTCGCGCCCCGGCGCACCATGCGGCGCATGGCCTGCTCGCGCTGGGTCGGGTTGGTGACCTCGAACTCCATGACCTCGACGCCGGTCTCGTCGATGAACTTCTTGACGCCGTTCCAGACGCCCTCGTTGAAGGACTTGTCGAACTTACCCCCCATGTCGAACACGACGGCGGGCTTGAACTCGTCGGCCCAGACCGTGGTGGCGATGACGGCGGCAACGGCGCTGGCGAAAAGGGTCCTGAACATGCGGTGTGATCCTCGCGGTTGTGTTTGGGTCACGATAATCACGAGCCGGTGGCGGCGTTAAGCCCGTTTTGGCGATGGTGAGCCACGCATCCGCGCTTAGGGAACGCGTTCCAGATGAATGCGATCGTCGTGGCGGGCGGTTCGGGCGCCTTGGAAGCGGATCCTCGACCCTGTCAGGAGCGTCAGGGCACTCACCGCGCTGGCATGTGCCAGCGCCCGGATCATCCCTTCAGGCCGATCTCGCGAAGGCGTTCGGTGAGGAAATCGTCGGCGGTGGTGCCGGGCTTGAGGACCACTTCGGGGCGGGGATGGAGGAACATCGGGCTCGAGAAGCGAGGCTTGCCGGCGGCGGCCTCGGGCGGGTTGACCACCTGGTGAACGGTGGCGGGGTAGTAGCCGCCTGTCGCCATCTCCAGCATATCGCCCGCGTTGATCACCATCATGCCCGGATCGCAGGGAACCGCATGCCAGGCGCCGGCGGTGTCCTTGGCCTCAAGCCCTGGCTCGGAGCCTGCCAGCAGGCAGGTGATCAGGTTGATATCGCCATGGGCGGCGGCGCGAACGGCACCGGGCTCCGGCGCCTCGTCGAGGGCTGGGTAGTGCAGGATGCGTAGGAGGTTCATGGATGAGCCCTCCAGCATGGCTGGCAGCGGTTCGGAGAGGGTCGTGCGCACCGCCTCCGGCGTCTCCTCCTGCAGCCAAGCCAGGAGCCGCTGGCCCACGGCGACGAGATCGGCATGCATCGCGCGCGTCTCCGCTTCGAGGGCCTCGGGCACAGGGCCTTCGGGATAGACGTGAAAGAACTCTTTGAGGTCCTTCACCGCGCTGTCCTTGGCGTTCTCGGATTGGAACGGGAAATAGCCGGCCGCGCCGCCGGGCTCTCGTGTCCAGGCATGCTTGTCCTCGCCGCCGAACCAGCCGCCCCAGCTCTCATAGAGCGAGGCGATGCGCTCTGGCGCAATCGGATGGTCGCGCAGAACGGCGAAGCCTGTCTCATGCAAAGAGCGCGCGAAGGCCTTGGGCGCGGCCGGGTCGGTGTAGGAGACGGTCTCAATCCGAAACATGCCTGTTCCCCGTGAGATGCTTGCGATCACCCTTGTCTCCGCCAGCGAGCGCTTCGCCGCAAGAGCGCGGCTCTGTGGCCGCGCCGGCTGGCCTGGTCGCGCATTGGGCGGGGGCGCCGACGTCTATCCTGGTCGAGCCTTGGTGCTGCGTACGCTGCCCGCCCGCAAAGCGCATCCGAAGCGCCGATTCGCGAAGCGGCAGCTTGGGGGGGAGAGGTCGCGCCCGGCCGGGTGGAGGGCAGCATGGTGACTGTCTGGGAGCGGAGGGGCGCTATGCCTGTCTTTGGGCTCTGCAAGTGTGACCACGGTGAGCGAAAGGGAATCTTCCATGCATGCCATGTGGTTAACGCCCGCTTTTCCCTCGGGCCGCTCGGAAACTGGCCCGCTGAACGTTGACATCGGGCGCCAGTCGGGAACTCTCCCGGCGTTCGAGGGCGCGGCCGGGGGAGCAGATCGGCTGCGCGAGGGAAAAAAGAGACGCCCGGTCTCCATGCCCCCCCAGCCCGCAACACGGCGCTAGGGGCTGGTAAAGGCGACGGCAGGGCGTCCTGAGAGGTGAGCGAGATGGAAGGCGAAATCGTTACCAACCCGGTCTTCAACCCGAGCGGTCAGCAGGTCCGGTTCTTCCAGATCGATCCAACAAGTTCGTTTCTCAGATTCGACTCAGCACTCGAGATCCCGGCCGATCCGCTGATCATCGATCTCCAGAGCCTCAACATCGATCCGGGCGATATCATCGTCATCCAGGGCGTGGGCGCCTACAGCGCGGGCGCCGGCTTCCCGGAGATCACTCAGGAAGCCATCATCGTCGCCAGTGAGAGCACGCAGCTCCTCGGCGGCGCGACGCTCGACCGTGTGCCCGATGCCGTGGACATCGACTTCGGGTTCGAAGTGATGACGGTCTTCGAGCAGGCCAATGGCGTGGATGTCTCGAACGACATTCCCGAGGACGCACCGCTGCCCTTTACCGAGCCGTTCTTTACGCCGGATGCGCCCTTCAGCTTCGTCGTGCCGGCTGGTGCTCGTTACCTCTTCGTCGGCGTCGCCGATGATCGGCTCACCGACAATGTCGATTCTGACGATGATTTCGGCCTTCAGCTGACGAGCTTCGACGGCAGTACGGCCATCCTGGGGACCGAGTTTTCGGACAGTGGCGAGGGTGGCACCCCGCTTCTGACCGGGACGGCCGACGACGACGTGATGTTCGGGTTCGACGGGGACGACAGGTTCACCTCGAGCCCCGGCGCCGACAGCATCTATGGCGGCTTCGGGTTCGACATCGTCAACTATGGCAACTCCTCGATCTCGGTCATCGTCGACCTGAGCGACGATCAACCGGAGATCGGTGGTAATGCCGAGGGCGACATCCTGGTCGGCGTCGAACAGGTGATCGGGACGGCAGGCAATGACCGCTTCACCTTTGCCGGGGACTTCGGTGTGTTCACCGGTGCCGGCGGTGGCGACACGATCACGGTCTCAGGCTTTCAGAATATCATCAACGGCCGCCCGATCGACTTCCTCGATGATCAGATCATCAACGCCAACGGGAGCACGGAGTTCGATTTCTTCGGCATTGCCGATCAGAGCGCGTTCCGCATCGTCTCTCTGCGCGAAGAGAACGGAGACACGGTTGTTCGCATCGCGGACGGGCCGCAGTTCTTCGAGTTCACGCTGCAAGACCGCATCTTCACCAATTTTTCCCGTACCGATTTCAATGACTTCGTGAAGGTCCGGTTCAGCAACGAGACGGTCTTCAACGGGCGGGACACGATCAACACATCGAACCAGCCGGGGGATCTCGGTGGCCTTTTCGTCGGTGTTTCGGACGGGCAGCAGACGGTCGATGCCGATCTGACGGTGACCGGCGCCAGCACGGTGCTGGAGGTGGGCACGCCGGGCTCTGTCAACGATCCGGCCAACGTCGTCGTCGGCCAGGACAACCCCGGTGGGCGGGCGCGGCTCTTGATCGAGAACGGCGCTACGGTGCGCAGCGTCAACACCTTCCAGCCGACGATCAACGATACCTCGAGCGGCGGCGTCATCATCGGCAACGGGTCGGTCAACCCGGGTCTCCTGTCCGTCACGGGGAACAACTCGCGCCTGCTGGTCGAGGGTGTGGGGCCGCGGATCGCGGTCGGCATCAATCCGGGCGCCGGGCGCACGGTGAACTCGACACCGAGCGATTTCGCCTTCGCGCCCTTCACCATCCCGGACAGTTTCACCGGGAGTAGCGACGTTCAGGGTGTTCTGGCGGTCACCGATGGCGGCTATGCCAGCGCCATCGAGCTTGAGGTCGGCCAGACCGGTGGCGATGGCATGGTGCGGATCGAGGGTGGCACCCTGCGCCTGTCGGACGCTTTAGGCGCGTCCAGCGCCTCCTACTCCGGGCGTGGCGGTGTCGCCAACTTCGGGCGCGGAGACAGCACGGGCCTCCTTTCGATCACCGACGGCGGCCAGATGATCGTGGAGAACACGATCGGGCAGACGAACTCGCCCGGCGTCTGGCTCTCGCGCGATGCGGGCAGTTCGGCCTTCGCAGAGATCTCCGGCAGTGGATCGAGCCTCGAGATCCGGCAGAACGGGACGCTGCAGGACGGCGGGTTCGGCAATGGCGCCTATCTGATCTTCGGCAGCGACGGCCAGGCGATCCTCAATATCTCCAATGGCGGGACGGTCGGCGTCTATGGCTATGGCGCGGCGCTGAGTGGCGCAGCCGACGGGCGCGCAACCCATCAGATCACCATCACGAGCGGCGGCCAGCTGGTCATCGACAGCGTCAGTTTCGGCGGTGGCTATGTGGATCTCTCGGGCGCTGGCGGCACCGAGGTCCTGGTCTCGGGCCAGGGATCGCTCTTTGCCGTGCGCAGTGGTGCGTTCTCGGGCACCGCGGGCGAGAGCGACGATTTCGGCTCGTTCCAGTTCGGCGGCACGGGCAGCGCCGGCTTCTCGCTCATTGTCGAAGACAACGCGCGGCTCGAGGCGCGGAGCTTGGAGCTCATCGGGAGCAACACCGATGCCCGCGTGGCGAGCGGTGGCACCATCGCGCTGACCTCCACCTTCTTCGATCCCACGCAAGGCGCGTCGGTCGATCAAGGCGCCTCGCTTGAAGTGCAGAACGGCGGCACGCTCTCGATCCGCGGGTCGGACACGCGCGCGGACGGCGGGCGCGGCACCGGCATGTTGGAGATCGGGGCCACCGGCGATGGAGAGGTCTCGGTCTTCCAGGGTGGCGTGCTGCAGGGCTTTTACGCCGATGTCGGCGCGCAGGGGTCGGGTTCGCTGAGGATTGCGGGCGGGCTTTGGCAGCACAGCGACGCCTATGGGACGTTCCGCGAGGTGGACGCCGGCGCCTTCCCCGACAGCCCCGGCAACCTCGGCGGTGCGACGAACGAGGGCGCGCTGGCGCGCTTTGGCGGCGCATCCGGCTCGAGTGGCGCGCTCAGCGTCATCAATGGCGGTGTGGCCGAGATCAGCGTCGCCATCGGCCTTGGCGCAGAGACCGAGGCGCAGCGGCGCGAGGGGATCACGGGCAAGACGGCGCCGACGGTCCGCTTCGCCGAGGAGATCGGGTCGCTGGGCACGCTGACGGTCAACGGTTCGGACTCGTCGCTGCGCATCCTGCAGGACGGGACGGCGGACACCGGCAATGGCTTCGCCGGCCCCACGCTCGCCCTCGGCGCCAGCGGTGGCGAGACCGCGGGCAATGGTGTCGCCAGCGGCGTGGTCGGGAACAACGGCTCAGTGCTGCTGCGCGGTGAGGCCGCCTCGCTTGTGATCGGTGAGGATCGGGCAAGCGCGCAATCGGATGTGGATCCGGCGACCGTCGAAAGCTCGCTGGTGATCCGCGGTGCAGGCACGGTCAGCGTGCTCTCCGAGGGCGCGGCCATGGCCCCGGTGGCCGCCGGCGCCTTCGTCACCATCGGCGATCAGACGGGTGCATCGGGTCGGCTCAGCGTCGATGGGGGGGGAAGCACGCTCCTCGTGCGCGGTACGATCGCGGAGGGGGCGACGGAGCTTGCGACGGGCTCGCGCATCCTCGTCGGCGACCAGGGCAATGGCGCGCTCCAGATCACCAACGGCGCGATCGTCACGGTAGATGGCGGCTCGGGGCGCTTGACGGGCGTGAACATCGGCACCGGCGATGCGGCCGGTGGCACGGTGCCCACGAGCAGCGTCGCGATCACCGGCGCTGGAGCCGAGCTAGTGATCACCGGCACGCGCGGCTTTGAGGCCGGGCGGTTTTCGGGTGCGACGGTCTCGGTCGGCGACGGGGTCGGCCATGATGCGTCGCTCCGGATCTCGGATGGCGGCAGCCTGCGTTATGACGGCACGGGCGCGATCCTCGTCTTCACCGGCGACGATGCCGGGGATCTGGGCCGCATCG
>JBCCLX010000151.1:0-9094 GCA_039026635.1 Pseudomonadota bacterium | reverse complement strand
GCCCCTTTCTTCCATCACGACGGCGGCCGCTCCTATCTGGATCCGCTCTGAGCCATGCGCCCGCTGCCGGACATGGCGCTCGCAGCGCGGAGCGCGCTTGGCGCCATGGCCCCGCTGGTGGCACCGATCACGGCCGTCTCGGTTCTCGGCCTCGCGCTGTCCATGAGCCTGCCGCTCTTTGCGCTCGTTCTCGAGCGGGAGGGCTATAGCGGCACAGTGATCGGGCTCAACAGCATGGCCGCACCGCTCGCGATGGTGGTTTCGGCACCGCTGATGCCACGGCTCCTGGCGATGATCGGGCTTGTCCCGCTGACGCTGGCGGCCACGGCGCTCCTTGCGCTCACCTTCGCCCTGATCCCCGCGGTCGAGGGGCTGCTGGCTTGGACGGTCTTGCGGATGGCCTGGGGCGTCGCCAGCACAGCGCTTTTCTTTTCGGGCGAGTTCTGGGTCGTGGCGGCGGCGCCTTCAACATCGCGGGGACGTGCCATCGCGGTCTATGCCATCGCCCTCTCTGCCGCCTTCATGATCGGGCCGATCATCCTGCTGGCCACCGGCACCGAGGGCGCACTGCCGTTCCTCGTCGCTGCCGGCATCTCGATGGCCGCGCTGCCGATCCTCGCCGCCGGCAGCACCGGGGCGCCCAATCCTGAGCCGGAAGGCCAACCGAAGATCGGCGATACGCTCCGCTTCTTCGTCAGCGATCCCGCCCTCCTCTGGGCTATCGTGCTCTTCGGCGTCATCGAGTATGGCGCGCTCTCGCTCATGGCTGTCTGGGGCGTGCGCGTAGGCATGACGGCCGATACCGCCGCTGTGCTCCTCGCCCTCTTCGCCGCCGGCGCCATCGTATTGCAGCTGCCGCTCGGCTGGGCGGCGGACCGCTTTGAGCCCCGCGGTTTGTTGGCGCTCTGTGCGGCGACCTCGGTCCTATGTCCCCTCTTGCTGGTCGCCGCGGCGCCGAGCTTCGCGGCAGGCACGGGTCCGATGGTGCTGTGGGGCGCCTTTGGAGCGGGGCTCTACACCATTGCGCTCACAGCGCTCGGCAATCGCTACTCGGGCGCGAGGCTCGCCGATGCCAATGCCGCTGTAACCCTCGCCTACGGGCTTGGCGCGCTGACGGCTCCGGGGCTCTTTGGGCTGGCCATGGACAACGTCACGCCGCCCCATGGCCTCCTCTATGCGTCGAGCCTCGCCGCCGTCTGCTATCTCGGTCTCACCCTCTGGCGGATGGCGACGCGCGGATAACCGGCCTGGCGCCCTTGACAGAGCGGCGACCAGACGGCAAGTGACGCGGCCACGATACCTGGGCGCAACTGGCGCCCTGAAGGGAGCATGCCATGGCGAAGCCCACGACGGTTAAGATCCGCCTCAACTCGACGGCCGGTACTGGGTTCTTCTATGTCACCAAGAAGAACTCCCGGACGATGACGGAAAAGATGTCGGTTCGGAAATACGACCCGGTCGCGCGCAAGCACGTCGAGTTCAAAGAAGGCAAGATCAAATAAGAACAGCCTTCTGAGGATGACGAGGGACAGACGGGCGGCCCACTCGGCCGCCCGTTCCCGTTCAAGCCCGCTCGCAGGCGCGGGCGACCCCGAGGAGAGCGCCGATGCCGGCCACCGCGATCAGCCTGCCCGTCACAGCCACATCGTCCGAGGGGCCCGAGACCGCGCCCCCCCTGGTGATTGCACACGGGCTCTTCGGTCAGGCGCGCAACTTCGCCTCCCTCGCAAAACGCTTCGCTGCGGGCCGCCGGGTGCTCACGGTGGATATGCGCAATCATGGCGAGGCGCCCCATGCCGAGCCGATGGACTATCCGGCGATGGCCGCGGATCTGGCATCGGTGATCGCAGGAGAAGCAGGTGGGCGGGCCGTGCTGCTCGGCCATTCCATGGGCGGCAAAGCGGCGATGACGCTCGCGCTCTCATATCCAGACTGCCTCGCAGCGCTGATCGTGGCCGATATCGCCCCGGTCGCCTATGAGCATTATGAGCACGGCAGCATCCTCGGCGCGCTGCGTGCGGCCGATCTCTCGGGTGTCACGCGCCGATCCGAGGCCGATCCGATCCTGGCGCCCGACATCCCCGACCCCGGCATCCGCGCCTTCATTCTGCAGAACCTCGCCGTCGATCGGGAGGGCGCGCGCTGGCGGCCAGGGCTGGCGGAGATCGAGGCGGGCATGCCCGCGATCCTCGGCTTCCCCGAGGATTTCCTCGAGCCCGCCTTCGAAGGGCCTACCCTCTTTCTCCATGGTGCCGCGTCGCACTACGTCCTGCCCGAGCATCACCCTCGCATCCGCGCCCTCTTCCCCGACGCGGAAATCGAGGCGCTGCCGGGAGCGGGCCACTGGCTCCATGCCGAAAAACCAGACGCCTTCCACGCCGCGGTCACGCGGTTCCTCGAGACGCTCTAGGCGCGCTCAATCGCTCGGTAATGAGCGAAAGGCGCCGTACTGCCAGACATAGGCGGCCACACAGCGCCGCGTCCCATCCCCGCCGCACAGCGTGCCGTGGACGGTGAGCAGCAGGACATGGGGCCAGGCCGGATCGGGCGCCTCCAGCCCTGGCATCAGAACGACCGACCAGCCGCGCGCGATGAAGGGATCGAGGGCTATGCCACTCGAGAGCAGCACGTCCAACCGGCGCCCGCCGGTGCCACTGTAGAGCGAGAGCGCCCCCTCGCAGGTGAAGTCCTGCGCATCGAGGACGAAGTCCGGCGCGCGATCGCCGTCCAGATCGGGCACGGCCTGGCTCTCGATTGGGTCGAAGGAGAAAGCCGTCCCGCCGATCTCGAGACAGTCCTGCTCGGCTGCCGCCAGCCTCTCTTCGGCGGCTGGGGGCAGAACATCGGCAGCGAAAGCCGCGGTGCTGCCGAGGCCCAGTGAGAGCGCCAGCGCCAGCAGCGAAGGCGCCCCAACCCGCAGCACCGTCACGCCGCTTCCAGCGTCGCCTCTGAAACGACCTCGACGATATCGGCCATGATCCGGTTCAGCTCGAAGTCCTTCGGCGTGTAGACGCGGGCGACCCCCATGGCACGGAGCTTGGCGGCGTCCTCCTCGGGGATGATCCCGCCGGCGACCAGCGGCACATCGCCGAGGCCGGAGCGGCGCATCTCCTCGAGCACCGCGCCGATCAGCGCCATGTGGCTGCCTGAGAGGACCGAGAGACCGATGACATGGACGCCCTCCTCGAGCGCGGCGTTCACGATCTCGGCCGGTGTCAGGCGGATGCCCTCATAGACGACTTCCATCCCGCAATCGCGCGCGCGCACGGCGATCTGTTCAGCGCCGTTCGAATGCCCGTCGAGCCCCGGCTTGCCGACGAGGAACTTCAGACGCCGGCCGAGCCGCTGGGAGAGCGCCTCCACGGCGACGCGGACGGGTGCGATCCCCTCGGCCTCCGCCGCCATGGCGCGACCGACGCCTGTGGGCGCGCGATACTCGCCAAAGGCCTCGCGCATCACCGTGCCCCACTCACCGGTGGTCACACCCGCCTTTGCCGCCGCGATGCTCGCGGGCATCACGTTTTCGCCCGAGGCCGCCGCCGCCCGCAGATCGGCGAGCGCCCGTGTCACGGTCTCGGCGTCGCGCTCTCCGCGCCAGGCCTGCAGACGCTCAACTTGGTCGACCTCGACGCTTTCGTCGACGACGAGGATCCCGCCCTCCTCGGTGGCGAGCGGCGAGGGCTCGGCCTCCTGAAATCGGTTCACGCCGACGACCGTGACCGCGCCCGTCTCGATCCCGCGCAGCCGCTCTGTATTGGAGCGCACAAGCGCGGCTTTCATATGGTCGATGGCCGCGACCGCGCCGCCCATCTCGTCGATGCGGGCGAGCTCCGACCGCGCACCGTCCTTCAGCGCCTCGACCTTGGCATCGACGGCCGGGTTCCCGTCGAAGAGATCGCCGAACTCCAGCAGATCCGTCTCATAGGCCAGGATCTGCTGCATGCGCAGCGACCACTGTTGGTCCCAGGGCCGCGGCAGACCCAGCGCCTCGTTCCAGGCGGGCAGCTGCACCGCCCGCGCCCGCGCCTTTTTCGAGAGCGTGACCGCCAGCATCTCGAGCACGATGCGCACGACGTTATTCTCAGGCTGCTGCTCGGTGAGGCCAAGGCTGTTGACCTGCACGCCATAGCGGAAGCGCCGCAGCTTCGGGTCCTCAACGCCATAGCGCGCGATACAGATCTCGTCCCATAGGTCGACGAAAGCGCGCATCTTGCACATCTCGGTCACGAAGCGGATGCCGGCGTTCACGAAGAAGGAGATGCGGGCGACGAGCTTCGGGAAATCCTCCGCCGGCACCTTCGGGCGCACGCCATCAAGCACCGCCGTGGCCGTGGCCAGCGCAAAGGCCAGCTCCTGCTCCGGCGTCGCGCCCGCCTCCTGCAGGTGATAGCTGCAGACGTTCATCGGGTTCCATTTGGGCACATTGCCGTAGCAATAGGCCGCAACATCGCCGATCAGGCGCAGGCTCGGCTCGGGCGGGAACACATAGGTCCCGCGGCTCAGATACTCCTTGATGATGTCGTTCTGCACCGTGCCCTGGAGCTTCGAGACATCCGCGCCCTGCTCCTCGGCCACCGCGATATAGAGCGCCAACAGCCAGGCGGCCGTCGCATTGATCGTCATCGAGGTGTTCATCTCGGCGAGCGGGATCTGATCGAAGAGCGTGCGCATATCGCCCAAATGCGCGATCGGCACGCCAACCTTGCCGACCTCGCCCTTCGCCCGCGGATCGTCGCTGTCATAGCCCGTCTGCGTCGGCAGATCGAAGGCAACCGACAGGCCCGTCTGCCCCTTGGCAAGATTGCCGCGATAGAGCGCGTTCGAGGCAGCCGCCGTCGAATGCCCCGCATAGGTCCGGAAGATCCAGGGCCTGTCCCGCTCGCTGATCATGACACTCTCCCGCCTTGAGGACCGCTGCATCGCAGCATGTGCCATCAAGCAAGATAGCGTCTCAGTCAAGCCCTCAGGAGCAATAATCGTGCGGCGCCGCCAGGCTCTCTAGGGTCGAAATGGTCATGCACGCCCACGCTGGCGCGCGACGTAGAAGACCCCCAGCGCCGACAGTAGAAGCGCCGCCCCGGCCGGAAGCGGCACCGGCGCCGCCGCGAACACGCCGCCGTTGTCGAAATCGATACTGCCGATCGCGCTGGAGAACCCGATCGTGACTTCGAAGCGACCTTGGAGCGGGAAGAAGTAGACCGCCGAAAAATTGGTGCCGCCTTCGATCACGAAGCCTTCGCGCTCCTGTGTGATGGAGACCGTGCTCTCCGTGACGACGGCAGTATCGACATCAAATTCGCTGTTCGAGGGGAGGAAAGTGTCGGTCCGACCGTTGATCGAGAGCGTGATATCGTAGTCGACGAGCGCATCCTCGAACGCGCTCGAGTCCAGCGTGCCCGTCGCGTCGAGTTCCATCGTGCCCGTCAGCGAGGCGGACGCGTCGCCGAGATCGATAGTGTAGACGACAGCGCTCGCAGGCTGCGCCCAGAGAACCAAGGCAGCGATTGCGCAGGCCACAAGACGGCTCATTTCAACACTCCCCTCACACTCACCTCCCCCGAGGCGCGTCCGTATCTTCGCGCGTGGCAACGCACAGGTCCACGGCGCGGAAATGGTTGAAAGCTCTGCGATGTCGTTTTCTGTCGGCGACGTCAGCCTGGCGCTGCCGAAGAGGCCTTCGGATTGGACCCGCAAGTTGCATCGCACAAAAGCGCTTGCCAGAACCGCTGCGCAATGTCAGTAACGCCGCCGAAGGAATTGCGCACGAATCTTGCGCGACGAATCACGCGACACACGGGAGCCCGCCATGGACGCCGCCATCGATACCCTGAAGGACCTGTATGCCGTCGGCGAGATCCCGCCGCTCGGCCATGTGCCGGCCCAGATGCATGCCTGGACCATCCGGCGCGAGCGTCATGGCAATCCCGATACGGCCATGCAGCTTGAGGTCGTCGATACGCCGAAGCCCGACAGCAACGAGGTGCTGGTCTTCGTGATGGCAGCAGGCGTGAACTACAATGGCGTCTGGGCCGCGCTCGGCGAGCCGATCAGCCCCTTCGACGGGCATAAGCAGCCCTTCCATATCGCAGGCTCCGACGCATCGGGCATCGTCTGGGCCGTGGGCGATAAGGTGCGCAACTGGAAGGTGGGCGACGAGGTCGTCATCCACTGCAACCAGGACGACGGCAACGACGAGGAATGCAACGGCGGCGATCCGATGTTCAGCCCCACCCAGCGGATCTGGGGCTATGAGACGCCGGACGGCTCCTTCGCCCAGTTTACCCGCGTGCAGGCCCAGCAGCTCATGCCCCGCCCCCGCCATCAGACCTGGGAGGAGAGCGCCTGCTACACGCTGACGCTCGCCACGGCCTATCGCATGATGTTCGGCCACCACCCCCATGAGCTGAAGCCCGGGCAGAACGTGCTGGTCTGGGGCGCCTCGGGCGGGCTCGGCTCCTATGCGATCCAGCTTGCCGCCACCGCCGGGGCCAATGCGATCGCGGTGATCTCGGATGAGAGCAAACGCGATTTCGTGCTCTCCCTCGGCGCCAAGGGCGTGATCAACCGGCGCGACTTCAAATGCTGGGGGCAGCTGCCGAAGGTGAACAGCCCCGAGTACAAGGAGTGGTTCACCGAGGCGCGCAAGTTCGGCAAGGCGATCTGGGACATCACCGGTAAGGGCGTAAACGTGGATATGGTCTTCGAGCATCCGGGCGAGAGCACCTTTCCGGTCTCGACCTTCGTGGTAAAGCGCGGGGGCATGGTCGTGATCTGCGCCGGCACCACGGGCTTTAACCTGACGATGGACGCTCGGTACGTTTGGATGCACCAGAAGCGCATTCAGGGCAGCCACTTCGCGCATCTGAAGCAGGCGGCCTCCGCGAACAAGCTGATGATCGAGCGGCGGCTTGATCCCTGCATGTCCGAGGTCTTCGAATGGCGCGAACTGCCGGCAGCACACATGAAGATGCTGCACAACGAGCATAAGCCGGGCAACATGTCGGTGCTCGTCAGCGCGCCGACGACGGGCCTGCGCACCATCGAAGATGCTCGGGAGGCCGCGCTCCCGGCCTGAGGCCCAGCATCAGGAAAAAGCCCGGGCCGTGGGGCCCGGGCAGGTGGGCGGGGGACAGTCCGCCGGGAAACGGCTCGTGCTCAGGCGATGAACGGATCGTCGTAGAGCGCGAGATTGTCGATGAAGAAGGCCACGGCGGCATCGCCCTGGGCGTCGACGTAAGGCTCGATCTGGCCGTTGTCGGTCACGGTCGAGCCGCTGCGGTTCAGGATGTCGATGAACTCGTCATCCGTCAGGTTCTCACCCAAGAGCTCCCAGGACGCCTCCGACAGACGCGCTGCGATGCCGGCGACTTCGGGGGCGGCAAAGCTCGTGCCATCGACCGTGCCCGTCGCCCCGGTGATCGTCTCGATCGGGACGGCGACGCCGGTGGCGGCCACATCCGTGAGCGTGTCGGACGCCTGGGAGAAGTCCGCCAAACGGCTGGCGCTATCGACCGCGGAGACCGCGACCACATTGGGATCGGCGGCGAGCACGCTCACCCCGTCTGCATACTCTCGACCCTGGTTGCCTGCCGCAGCGATGTTGATCACGCCGAGCGAGGAGAGGGTCGCGAACTCGTCCGACAGCGAGGTGAAAGCGGGGCTCGTCGTGTTGCCGGAGCCGAGGCTGAGGTTCACGGCCGCCACATTGACGACGCTCGTCGCCATGATCACGAATTGCAGTGCCTCCTCGATATCGCTGAGCGAAGCGGTTTCACCATCGTCCGCGAAGACCTTGAGATGGATGATCCCGGCCTCCGACGCCTCCGCCAGCGCGGCCTGTGCCACCCAAGAGCCGTGACTGTTGAAGGTGTCGACGCTCGCATCGGCATCGTTCCAGAAGCCGGAGAAGTCATAGCCGAAGATGGTGTTGGACTGATCATAGAAGTCCGAATAGCCGTCATCGATCACCACGATCACTTCGCCCGAACCGCGAAAGGCATCCGCTGCCGTCTGGACCGTCGCCGTCGTCGTGATCCCGCCCGCGGCAGCGGGGTGGAAGAGGGATTGCGTGGTGAGGGCCTCGGCGTCGGTCGCCTCAACGGCCTCCATCGTCCCGGCCTCGGCAACCACCGGCCTCAACGCCACGATCCCGAGATCGAACGCCTCGGGCAGGGCGATCTCTCCGCCCACCAGGAGCGTGATCGCCTCCAACAAAGCCGCTGGTACCGTCGCACCATCGGCTAGGGCGGCACCCTCCATGAGCGCGGCGATGGCCGCTTCGGCCGCGACCGGGCTGGCCGCATCGGCGGGCTCCCCGACCTCTGCCGCAACAAGGTCCGACGCCGGCAGCGCCTCGCCTTCTGTCACTGGCGCGCCGGATGGGGGCGTATCGGAAAGGGGATCGAGAATGTCGACCATCGTCATGCTGTGCCTCGTTCATGTCCCGCATCCACGCGGCGACCCTATCGAACCGTGGGAAAAAACTCCACATCACCGACGCTGCACCCGAGCGCCTACCCGAGCGCCCAATCGCATTCTCTCTCAGAGATACGTTCAGAAGCGGTAACTCCTACGTACGGAGTCTTTCGATCTCGCTCGGGGACGGACGGAGACAGTGCGAGAGCAGTAGCTGAGTTAGCAGCGAATTCTAAGTAGCGGCGCGTAGCACTCGGTGGGTTACCCAGTTATCTACCGGCACATAGAGACGCCAAGCGATCACACCGCCGATCAGCGCAAAACTCCAGGCGACAAAGGGGAGTGTTATTCCCAGCGCTTCGACAACCTGAGCGAACTGAAAATGCGTCAGGTAGATGAATAGCGACGCGCCCGCAACGTTGCGTATTGGTTTTACCAAGATGGTCGGCACCGGGAATGCTGGCAGCCAAATCATGAGAATGACAAACACATGGAAGGGATTTATTTGTGGCAGCGTATAATCAGAGTACTGAAAGATACCGCAGATAACTAGCAAGCTCGTCAATGCGCGTTCCATGTTCGATTGGGCGAAAGCGGCTATTCATCTACCTGACGCATTTTCAGTTCGCTCAGGTTGTCGAAGCGCTGGGAATAACACTCCCCTTTGTCGCCTGGAGTT
>JBCCLX010000150.1:0-9150 GCA_039026635.1 Pseudomonadota bacterium | reverse complement strand
GTGTCAGCGGCCCGCAGGATGTCGAGCTTTTCGCGCGTGATCTCGCCGGGACAGCGGATCGCGAGGCCCGGGCCGGGGACGGGGTGGCGACCGGTGAGCCGATGCTCCAGGCCGAGTTCGGCACCAAGGGCGCGCACCTCGTCTTTGAAGAGCTCGCGCAGCGGCTCCACCAGCTTAAGATTCATCCGCTCCGGCAGACCGCCCACATTGTGGTGCGATTTGATCGTCACGGAGGGGCCGCCAGAGACGCTGACGCTCTCGATCACATCCGGATAGAGCGTCCCCTGGGCCAAAAACTCCGCCCCACCGCTCGCCCTCGCATGGTGCTCGAAGACGTCGATGAAGAGTTTGCCGATGGTCTTGCGCTTCTCCTCGGGGTCCGTGACGCCGGTCAGCGCGCCGAGAAACCGCGCGCTCTCGTCGGCATGCACGAGGGGCACGTTGAAGCGGTCGCGGAACAGGGCGACGACCTCATCCGCCTCGCCCGCGCGCAACATGCCGGTGTCGACGAAGACGCAGGTCAGCCGCTCACCGATCGCCTCATGGATCAGCACGGCCGCAACCGTGCTGTCGACCCCGCCGGAAAGCCCGCAGATCACGCGGCCCTCCCCCACCTGCTCCCGGATCGCGGCGATTGCCTGCTCGCGGTAGGCGGCCATGGTCCAGTCACCGGCCATCCCGGCAATGCCATGGGTAAAGTTCCGCAAGAGCTGTGCGCCCGCCAGCGTGTGCACCACCTCGGGATGGAACATGACACCGTAGAAGCGGCGCGACGGATCAGCCAAGACCGCGAAGGGCGCGTTCGGGCTCGCGCCCTGTACGTGAAAGCCCGGCGGCATCTCGGTCACCCGGTCGCCATGGCTCATCCAGACCTGCGTCGTCTCACCAGGGGCGACCACCCCGTCGAAGAGCGCCGAGGGTTCAGAGAGCGACAGCATCGCGCGGCCAAACTCCCGATGATGCCCGCCTTCCGCGCGGCCACCGAGTTGATGCACCATGACCATCTGGCCATAGCAAATGCCAAGCACGGGCACGCCAAGCTCGAAGAGCGCGGGGTGCGCGCGGGGGCTGCCCTCATCTTCCACAGAAGCCGGCCCGCCGGAGAGGATCACCGCTTTCGGCGGATGCGCTGCGATCAGCGCCTCATCGACCCGATCGAAGGGATGGATCTCGCAATAGATCCCCGTCTCGCGCAGGCGCCGCGCGATCAGCTGCGTCACCTGGCTGCCGAAATCGACGATCAGGCAAAGCTCATGGGCATCGGCGGCAAGGGTTGTCTCGGTCATCCGGGGCCTACACGGCGCAAAGGTTAACTCCGCGCACGTCATAGGCGAGCGGTTCGCCCCTGTCACCCACGTCGGCGCGTGCCCGTGAAGCCTCGTGCCAGGCTGGGACGTGATGTGACGGATGCATGTCGCATCTGACGTTTGTAGAGGCGAAATCCGGCGGGTCGAAGATAGGTAGGGCGGTCAGAACTGCCCCAGATCGCAAGGGTCGGGAGGACGCGCAGATGGCGGATGGTGACGGCATGATCGAGACACCGTCTGGGACGGCTGATCCATCGCAGCCGCAGACGAGCGCCCAACCGACCGGCGAAGGCAGTCCGCGCCGACGGGCGCGTGGCTCGGGCGGCGGTGCCGCGCGGCGCGCCGAACGCACGGCGCCGAAGATCGAGACGGCCCCAGTCATCGCCCGCCGCATCCCCGATCTCGAGATCTTGGACGAAGAGGCGCTGCAGATCATCGAGTGGAATGCCGAGACGGTGCTTGAGGAGATCGGCGTCAATTTCGTCGAAAACCCGGCCGCGCTCGAACGCTGGCGCGAGGCGGGGGCGGATGTTCGTGATGAGCGTGTGCGCATCCCCCGAGGCCTTGCCCGCCAGCTCTGCGCTTCGGCGCCTGCGCAATTCGTCCAGCATGCCCGCAATCCTGAGCGCTCCGTCACCATCGGTGGGCGCAATCTGGTCCTCGCCCCGGTCTATGGCCCGCCTTTCGTGCGCGATTACGACGGCGGTCGGCGCTACGGCACGATGGCGGATTTCGAGAAGTTCGTGAAACTCGCCTATATGTCGAAGTGGTTGCACCACTCCGGCGGCACGGTCTGCGAGCCCACGGATGTGCCGGTCAACAAGCGCCATCTCGATATGCTGTCCGCGCATATGCGGCTCTCCGACAAGCCTTACATGGGCTCGGTTACCGATCCTGCCCGGGCCGTCGACAGCGTGAAGATGTCCGAGATCGTTTTCGGTGCCGATTTCGTGCGCGAGAACGCGGTGATGACCTCGCTCATCAACATCAACTCGCCGCTGACCTTCGATGCGACGATGATGGGGGCGCTCGAGGTCTATGCGACAGCCGGGCAGGCCTGCATCGTCTCGCCCTTCATTGTCGGCGGGGCGATGGCGCCGGTATCTGTGGCGGGGACGCTGACGCAGGTGCTCGCCGAGGTGCTGGCGGGCGTTGCGTATTCCCAGCTGATCCGCCCCGGTGCGCCCGTGATCTTCGGCGCCTTTGTGACATCGATCGACATGAACTCCGGCGCGCCCACTTTCGGCACGCCCGAGGCCTCGAAGATCCTCTATGGGGCGGGTCAGCTCGCGCGCCGTCTGGGCTTGCCCTTCCGGTCGGGAGGGGCGCTCACGGGGGCGAAGCTGCCGGATGCGCAGGCGGGCTATGAGACGGCAAACACGTTGAACGCCGCGCTCTTGGGCGGTGTGAACTTCATGCTGCACTCGGCTGGCTGGCTCGAGGGGGGGCTCGTCTCCAGCTTCGAGAAATTCGTGCTGGACACCGATCAGCTCGGTGCTCTGCACTCCACGGCGGCGGGGGTCGACATCAGCGAGACCGGCCAGGCGATGGACGCGATCCGAGAGGTGGGCCCCGGCGGGCATTACCTCGGCTGCGCCCACACTCAGGCGAACTTCAAGGAAGCCTTCTGGCGCTCCGACGTGCTCGATTACCGCGCCTTCGAGACCTGGGCCGATGATGGCGGGCCGGACAGCTACCTGCTGGCCCGCAAGCGCGTTGAGAAGATGCTGGGAGACTACGTGGCGCCAGCGCTGGATCCTGGGATCAATGAGGCGCTGGCGGGCTTTGTGGCGGAGCGCAAGGCCTCGGAGCCCGACGCCTTTACTTGATCGCTGCCAAGCTTTCGGTGGCGAGCAGGCGGGCCAGGGCCTCCACATGGCGCCGTGGCGCATAGGCATAGGGCGTTTCGCGCCGTACGCGCTCTAGGGCGAACTCTGCGACGGCCATTTTGGTGATCGTGGCGTCCGTTTCTGGGACGGCGCGTCCTGTGCGCAGCAGCATTATGGCACAGCGTTGGGCGGCCTCTACCAGACGCCGCGGCCGCCGCCTCACCATCCCGTGTTCGAGGGCGAAATAGGCGGCTGTTGCGGGACAGTTTTCTGCGCCCTCCGTCTTATCATGATCTATCGTTGCGTCCTGGCTTTCTGCGGCGAACGCTGTGATCGTGCTGTCGTGTTTCATAATGGGATGCTCCTCGCGCTGCGTGTTCTCCACAGGAGAGGCGGATTGGGTCGGCGTTGCGATTGGGCGACGGGGAGCGTGCTCGAATCATTAACAAAGAATTAAAATAGAGGGTTTGAGTAGCATTAAGAAAGCGTTCATTTTTCTTGCGCAATCGTGGCCTCACCGACTAATCGCGTGAGGCCGAGATTATGAATACTGCGTACGTGTTGAGCCGCTGCAATGAGCAGGCGGCCACATTGTTCGGGGAAAAAACAGCCTGCTGCAGCGCGCGCGATGCCGCGATCTACCTCGCCCATACAGGCGGCGGGGAGAGCATTCGCGCCATCGCCGCGGTGATTGGCACCCATCCGTCAACTGTGATGCGCACAGTGCGCCGTGTGGAGGAGCGCCGGGACGACCCGCTTCTCGACGGGATGCTTGAGAGCCTGACCAATGCCGTTGAAGCTGCGGCAAATGGCAGTGCAAGCCCGGAGTCCAAGGACACTCCCACCGATGCCGGCGGGCCCGCTGCACTGACGGTGTCACAGACCGACGACGCCACGTTACTGGTGGAGGCGCGTCGCTTCCTGCGCCGGCTCGCGGAGCCCGATAGCTTCTTGATGGTAGCATCTGGGGCGGAGAAGGCCGGGGTCTTCTGCGGTGCTAACCGCCATCGCCGCCCGATCGCCATGCTGCCCACATCCTTGGCTGCCGAGTTCCTGCGGCGCGACTGGATCCGGCTGAACAGCAAGGGCGAGGCGAGCATGCGCTATCGCATCACCGATGTCGGCCGGGCGGCACTGCGCCGGATGATCGCGGCTGAGACGGAGCGCAAGCGGGGCACCCGTGCGCCAGGCTTTGCCGAGGCCGCGAGCCCCTTTGCAGGTCAGCACAAACTGGAAGCCGACAAGGTCTTCGCGCTGCCCGAAGGCGGCACCGAGACCGCGCGGGTCAACATCGGCGAAAGCCCGCTCGGCTGGCTCGCCCGTCGTGCGGGCCCGGGGGGGAAGGCCTATCTGGAACCCTCCGAAGTGGAAGCCGGGGAGCGTCTCCGCAGCGATTTCGAACTCGCCCAGATGGGTCCCTCCGTGACCCAGGACTGGCGCAAGTTCCTGACGCCAGGCGACCGGCTTTCCGGCACGCCCCAAGCTCAGGGTCCCGGCGGCGGCCCGGAGGACGCGCGCCGGCGTGTCTCGGCGGCCATGAGCCTGCTTGGCCCAGGCCTTGCCGATGTGGCGCTGCGCGTCTGCTGCTTCCTCGAAGGTCTCGAAGCCTGCGAAAAGCGCATGGGTTGGTCCGCGCGCTCGGGCAAGGTGGTGCTGAAACTCGCTCTGCAGCGCCTTGCCGAGCACTATGGTCTTGCCGAGCGCGACGCTTGACGTCTGAGGGGGCAGGCGGCACTCCAGCCCCATGCCGCATCTCATCGAGACCGACGCTGATGTTGCTGAGGGCTGCGCGGCCCTCGCAACTCTCGATCCCCGCTTTGACCAAGCGCTGGCGGTGATCGGCCCCGTGCCGCTGCGCCGCCGTCCAGCGGGTTTCGACGCGCTCTTGCGCGCGATCTGCAGCCAGCAGCTGTCCGTGGCCTCGGCCAATGCGGTCTGGACGCGGCTGGAGGCTGCCGGCGCGACGGTGCCCGATACGATCCAATCCCTCGGCGAGGATGGCCTGCGCGCCTGCGGTCTTTCGCGCCAAAAGGCCGCTTATGCGCTCGCGCTCGCGCGGGCGGGCCTCGATTTCGAGGCACTGGCGCAGATGCCGGAAGAGGAGGCGGTGGCCGCCCTCACCGCTGTGAAGGGCATCGGGCTTTGGACGGCAGAGGTTTACCTGATGTTCGCGCTCGGCCGGCGGGATGTCTTCGCTCCGGGCGATCTGGCCCTGCAGGAGGCAGCGCGCCTGCTCTTCGATCTGCCCGAGCGCCCGGGCGAAAAGGCATTGCGGGAGATGGCGCTGGCCTGGTCCCCTTGGCGTGCGGTTGCTGCGCGCATCCTCTGGGCCTATTACGCACATGCGAAATCGCGTGAGGGTATCGGGGCAGGGACATGAGCGATCCAGAGGCCATTCTGTCAGGTCACCGCGTGGCGCCCGCCAATGGGCAGCCCGCCCGAGCGCTGGTCATCCTCCTCCATGGCTATGGGGCGGACGGCCGAGATCTTGCGGGCCTCTCCGGTCCGCTCGGCGATGCGGTGCCCCATGCTGCCTTCCGCGCCCCGAATGCGCCTGAGCGCTGCCGTGTGAACCCCCAGGGTTTTCAGTGGTTCCCGATCCCTTGGATCGATGGCTCCTCCGAGCAGGAGATGACGACGAGCTTCAATGCCGCGGTCGATGTGCTTGGGCGCTATCTCGACAGTGCTATGGCCGCCGAAGGTGTCGGGCCCGAGGCGACAGCGCTCGTCGGCTTCAGCCAGGGTACGATGATGAGCCTTTATGTTGCACCGCGACGCGCGGGCGGGGTCGCCGGGATCGTGGGCTTTTCCGGCCGTCTCGTCGGGGCGGAGACCTTGGCAGCGGAAGCGCTGTCCAAACCGCCTGTCTTGCTCGTGCATGGCGATCGCGATGAGGTGATCCCGGTGGCGGCGCTCGAAGAGGCGCGCAAGGGCCTTGCTGCAGCCGGCCTTCCCGTCAGCGCCCATGTGAGTGCGGGCACACCGCACGGCATCGCGCCCGATGGTCTCGGCCTGGCGCGCGCCTTCTTGGCCGAGCATTTGTCCCCAGTCGCGCCCTGAACCTGTGGATCGTCGCAGAATCGTCGCAGCCTGCTGCTAAGTAGCGCCTGGTGGATGCCTATATAGAGCTTCCAAAGCCGACATCCGCCACATATGGTGAACGCCTCGGGGTGCGAAGACCCCTCATCGCCCCCAACGGCGTCGCAATGGTGACGGTGAGGCGAGCAGTGACGGCGATGCAGGCAATAAACGATACCTTCGCAAACCAGTTCGTACGACAGCCAGCGGTGCTGAAGGATCATCCCGCTTTAGTGCTGAACGCGGACTACCGACCCCTTTCTTACTTCCCCCTTTCGCTCTGGCCCTGGCAGGAGGCGGTCAAGGCCGTGTTCCTCGATCGGGTGACCATCGTGGCGGAGTATGATTTCGAAGTGCACAGCCCGTCGACAGCGCTCAAGCTGCCGTCGGTCGTGGTGTTGCGGGACTTTGTGCGCCCGGCGCGCTACCCGGCCTTCACGCGCTTCAATCTGTTTTTGCGCGACGAGTTCACCTGCCAGTACTGCGGTGCGAAAGGTGAGATGACCTTCGACCATGTCGTGCCCCGCTCCCGCGGCGGTCGGACGACCTGGTGCAATGTTGTGGCGGCCTGTTCGCGCTGTAACCTCAAGAAGGCCAACCATACCTTGCGCGAGGCAGGGATGCGGCTGGCGCGCCCGCCCTATCGGCCGGACGCGGCTGAACTGCAGAACAAGGGGCGCAAGTTCCCCCCGAACTACCTGCACGACAGCTGGATGGATTATCTCTACTGGGACGCGGAACTCGACACCTGAGCGCCGCGTCTTAGGCCTCTCGGCCGAAGGGCATCCGCCACCAGACGACCGAGGCTGCCCAAAGCGCGGCGAGCCCGGCGGAAAGAAGCGCATTCCAGGATGCCATCGAGAGGTCGAGGAACGACCAGACGACCTCATCGCAGCGCACCAAGGGCGCCTCCATGATCTGCGCCATCAGATCGTCCGTCGACAGAGCCCCCGGATCGCCGGCCACACAGGTGCTCGGACCCTCCCAGAACCCATATTCGACGCCCGCGTGAAAGACGCCGAGCACCGCCGAGACACCCATGGCCCCGGCACCCGAAAGCGCGAGCCAGCGCCGCTGACGCCAGAGAACGGTGATCCCGAGAATGCCGACGGCGACCGCTGCGACATGGGGCCAACGCTGCCAGATACAGAGCGGGCAGGGGGCGAGGCCGCCGAGGTATTGAAAGGCCAGCGCGGCGATCAACACCAGCGCCGACCCCGTCGCCGCCAGCAGCATCCGCCCATAAACCGTCATCATAGCAAGACCCTCGCCGCCACGAAGCCGTCGATCAAACCGGCGCTCTCTGCTCCCTCGCCGCCGAGGCCGAACCAGCCGCTGAGGAGCGAGACGAGCGTTGCCCCCGCAACAAGGAGCGTCGCAATCCACACCGTACCGATCACGCTGCCTCCCGCCACCAACAGACCATCGCGCTGCAGGAGCCCCATGGCAACCAACACGACGGCAAAGCCTGGCACGGTGTTGGTGCCCGGCAGCGGCACCAGGATCGAGGCGCTGAAGAGCAGAAGCGCGCAGCCCACGATGCGATCGGTCGGCGGGCGTGTCAGGGCCGTGATCCGGGGCCGGCTGAGCGCCTCGAGCCGCGCGAGCCAAGGCCCGGCCCGGCGCGCCAGATCCGCCAGGCTCGCAGACTGCACGCGCCTGTTTCGCAGCTTCTCCGGCAGCCAAGGCACACGACGCCCCGCCACGATCTGGGCGGCCACGAAGAGGAGCGGCAGCGCTACGATCTGCGGAATGCCATAGAGAAAGGGGATGCAGCAGGGCAGCGCCAGCAATAGGAGAAAGAGCCCGAAAGCACGCTCGTGCAGCTGGTCGAGGATCCAGCCGAGCGTGACATCCTCGCTCTCCGCATCGCCGGCCAGCCGGGCCAGGCGCTCGGAGATCGAAATCTCGGGAGCCTCTGCTTCTGCCATCCGCTCTTCCTGTGCTCCGGCGACGCATCGCCCGGCAGCGCCCCTCAGGCGCCTCGGGGCCCGCCCGGGTAGCAATCGAGCGCCGAGCTGTAAACCGCGCAGGTGAAGCAGCCAGGCGGCGCTGCACCGCGCTCGGCGCCCCGACGCCATTGCACGCGGCGGCGGCGATGGTCTAACCAAGCGGTGTCGCGGTGAGCGCGCGACACGGTGCCCGGTTGGCGGAACTGGTAGACGCAGCGGATTCAAAATCCGCCGGCCTCGCGGTCATGTCGGTTCGAGTCCGACACCGGGCACCAATAAGCAAAGACAGGAACGAGGCTCGCGCGGCGCGCGCATGGGCTGATGGAATGGGGCAGCGCAGTGCCCCAGGGCCGCTACCGCCTGGCGTATTGCCGGATCATATGGCCGCCGTCTGTGTCGAGCACTACGCCCGTCGTATAGCCATTGGCCATTAGGAAGAGCGTCGCCTCGGCCGCCTCTTCCACCTCGCCCACCCGACCCACCGGCAGGGACTCGCCCGTGGCCTCATACATCGTCTCTCGTGCCTCGGCTGGCATGCCGGCATAGGCCTCGGATCGGACCATGCCAGGCGAGAGGCAGTTCACCCGGATCTCTGGCCCAAGCTCCAGCGCAAGCGCCCGGGCGAGCGCCTCGACGGCCCCGTTCACCGCGCCGAGACCCGAACAGTTGATCCCTGGCCGCCGTGAGAGCACGCCGGAGAAGAAGGTGATCGACCCACCCGGCGTGAGCTTCGGCAGGGCTGCTCTGGCAACGGCGTAGGGGCCGAAGAACTTGGCGTCGAACATGCGGCGCAGATCGGCCTCCGGCAGGGCCTCGAACCGCCCATGGGCCGCGCTCGACGCCGAGATGACGAGGTGATCGATCGGCGGCAGGGCATCGGCCCAAGCGGCGACGGAGGCAGGCTCGGTCATGTCCACGGGCAGGGCCGTGCCACCGCCCAGCGCCGCAATCGTCGCTTCCAGCTTCTCGGTATTGCGACTGGAT
>JBCCLX010000149.1:0-9214 GCA_039026635.1 Pseudomonadota bacterium | reverse complement strand
GTCGTTCATGACGTTTTCTCCCAGGTTGCTCGGACGGCTGGCGCGTGCCCGCGCTCGTGCTTGCTATGGCTGGGTCTTGTCATCTGCGCAACAACCGACTGGAAAGTAAGGCGTTTCTTGTCAAGAGCGAGACAGTCGGCCTTTTGTGAGAGTCAATTCTGTCAGCCGGAATCAAGACTAACGCCTCCCGACGCCACGCGCCACAACATCCTGTCCTGATAGGGAAAAAGCCCTCGTTCCCGGGCGCCTGCTGAGGTTGATGCCCATTTCCCAGCTGAAATCGTGTAAAGGTGACAAACAACAGATTCTTTCCGGAGAAAATCATGGCACCCCTGGAGACCCCTGCCACCGCCCGCACCACCGATGGCCTTGGCCGCCTGCATGAAAGCGTGCTGGACACCGTCGGCAACACGCCCGTGATCCGCATCAACCGCCTCGCGCCTGAGGGCGTGCGCCTCTATGTGAAGGCGGAGTTCTTCAACCCCGCCGCCAGCGTGAAGGACCGCTTGGCGCTGAGCATCATCGAGGAGGCGGAGCGCAGCGGTGCGCTGCAGCCGGGCCAGACGGTGGTGGAAGCGACCTCGGGCAACACCGGCATCGGGCTCGCCATGGTCTGTGCGGCCAAGGGCTATCCGCTGGTCGTGACAATGGCCGACAGCTTCTCGATCGAGCGGCGCAAGCTGATGCGCTTTCTCGGCGCCAAGGTCGTGCTGACGCCCAAAGCCAAGAAGGGCTTCGGGATGTACCAGAAGGCCAAGGAACTCTCCGAGGCCAATGGCTGGTTCCTCGCGAGCCAGTTCGAAACCGCGGCCAATGCTCAGATCCACGAGAACACGACGGCGCGTGAGATCCTGTCTGATTTCGCGGGGGATCGGCTCGACTATTGGGTCACGGGCTATGGCACCGGCGGCACCGTCTCGGGCGTCGGTCGCGTGCTGCGCCGCGAGCGTCCGGAGACGAAGATCATCCTGTCAGAGCCCGCCAACGCCCAACTCGTCGCATCAGGCTATGTGAACACCCGTAACGACACGCATCAGCCGACCGAAGGACATCCGAATTTCGAGCCGCACCCGATCCAAGGCTGGACGCCGGACTTCATCCCTTGGGTGCTGCAGGAGGCGATGGACAACAAGCTCTATGACGAGCTGATCCCGGTCGCCGGCGCCGATGGCATCGCCTGGTCGCGCAAGCTCGCGCAGTCCGAGGGGATCTTCACAGGGATCTCCGGCGGGTCGACTTTCGCGATCGCCATGGACATCGCGCAGAAGGCAGAGCCGGGGACGGTCATCCTCTGCATGCTGCCGGATACCGGGGAGCGCTACCTCTCCACCCCGCTCTTCGAGCCGATCGGGGCGGAGATGAACGAGGAGGAGATCGCGATCTCGAAGTCGACGCCGGGCTATCAGCTCGACTAAGCGGCGCGTGCCGAGAGCGTGGAGGCTGCGGCATTGGCTGCAGCCTGACCGCTCAAGAAGGCATGCTCCACCGTGTCGCCAAGACACCAGTCCCCGCAGAGCCCCACGCCGAGCGCACCATCCCAGAGGGCGGGCACCCCTGCGGCGCGGGTGACAAGCGCATAGCGCCAGCGATGACCTGCGCTGTAGGTCGGCTCAGGCAGCGGACCGACGACCTTTGCGAAGGCTTCGAGGAGGTCGGCAGCGATAGCCTCTTTCTAGCGATCCTGGTTTGCGCTGCTCCAGGCTTCGTCCGCGTGTAACACCCAGGCATCGCCCGCCCCGCCCCGCCCGGGGAAGGAGGACTGGCGCATCGCTTTCTCCAAGGGCGCGGGCAGGGGCTTGCTGGGATCGGGGAGGGGATGGTCGAAGGCAGCCATCGCACTCATCACCGGGCGATAGGAGATCGCCCCCAACACCTCTGTGCCGAGCGGGGTGAGAGCGCTGGCGGCCAGAAGCTTCTGCGCCTGCGGTGCCGGGATTGTGATGAGCACGGCGGAGTAGGGACCCGCAGCTGACGCCTCCTCGGCGGTCGTCACATGCCAGGCGCCCGGGTTGCCCGAGATCGCCGTGACCGTTTGGCGATGGCGGATCTCGCCGCCAGCGCAGTTGTCGACCACGTCATGGCAGACGCTGTCGAGCAGTGTCGCCATGGTCCGCGCGATACTGCTCGCGCCGGGCAGGCCGATGAAGGGACGCCCTGGGAGGGCGGAGAGCATATAGGGAGGACCATCGGGCCAGGGATGGGCGGAGCGCGCCGCCACCAGCCAGGCGACACGTCCACCAAAGGCCGGGTCCGACACGGTAAAGCCGGGCGCACCGTGATCGAAGCGGGCGGCACCGGCCCGGCGCGTGGCCAGCCGACCCCCGAGACCGCCGCTCTTCTCAAAGACGGTGACGCGGTGGCCGTCTTCCGCCAGGCGCGTCGCCGCTGTCAGCCCCGCGATGCCCGCGCCGATGATGGCAATCGCGGTCTTTTCTGTCTCGGCCATGTGCTCCCCCCGAAGCCAGGTCCTTCACTAACCCTTCTGCTCTCTTGGATAGGGCGCGATCGTGCCCTTGCAAGAGCGCGGCTTTCTGCGTAGCTGAGCGCTACCGGGTTTGACCTAGTCTCCAAGCGGGCTGTCGTGGGGACTGGAGGGGTATAGCTCAGTTGGTAGAGCATCGGTCTCCAAAACCGAGGGTCGTGGGTTCGAGTCCCTCTGCCCCTGCCAAACCCGGACGGAAGCGCCTCCGCATGGCGCGCTGCGGGAGGCCGCGATGAAGAACCCGGTTCAGTTCGTCAACGAGGTCCGTGCCGAGGGCGCGAAGGTTGTCTGGCCGACGCGGCGCGAGGCGGGGCTGACCACGGCGATGGTCTTTGTGATGGCCACGATCGTCGCCATCTTCTTCTTCTTCGTGGATCAAATCCTGTCCGTGCTGGTGGACATTCTGCTCAGCCTTTGAGCAGCTTCGCCGCGAAGACGTGATGGGGTGAGACTGAGGGGTTGCCATAACGGCGCCAGCCCGTTAGCCACCAAATTTCACGGCAGACATACAGTCAGCGATTCGCGGCGCTCGCAGATGAGGGCAGCCGCGAGGTACTGTTTAGAGCGCCGTGGACGGGCAGGCTAACGGGCAGGCTACAGGGTTTCGGCATGACGGCGCGGTGGTATTCGGTGCACGTCCTCTCCAACTTCGAAAAGAAGGTGGCAGAGGCGATCCGCGAGGGCGCGGAACAGCACGGTCTCGAGGAGGAGATCCTCGAGGTGATGGTGCCGACCGAAGAGGTCGTGGAGGTGCGCCGCGGCCAGAAGGTCAATGTCGAGAAGCGCTTCATGCCGGGCTATGTGCTCGTTCGGATGGAGATGACCGACCGGGCCTATCACCTGATCAAGAACACGCAGCGTGTGACGGGCTTCCTCGGGCCGATGGGGCGGCCGACGCCGCTCCGCGATGCGGAGGTGAACCGGCTGCTGAACCAGGTGGAAGAAGGACTGGAGCGGCCGCGCCCCTCGATCACCTTCGAGGTGGGCGAGCAGGTCAACGTCACGGACGGCCCGTTCGAGAGCTTTACGGGTCTGGTCGAAGAGGTCGACGAGGAGAACGCGCGCCTGAAGGTGACGGTCTCGATCTTCGGCCGCGCCACGCCGGTGGAATTGGAATACTCGCAGGTCGCGAAAGCGTCCTGAGAGAGGAACGGCCGCGGCGCTATCGGCGTGCGCGGCTGCATTGTGGTGGGAGGCGAGGGCGGCGCGCTGTCCAAACCGGACCACCCTTCGTGAACAGTCGCGGGACGCGTCCCCGGCTTTGGAAGTGGGAGAGGACGAGAGATGGCTAAGAAGGTCGTCGGCTCGCTGAAGCTCCAGGTGCCGGCCGGCAAGGCGAACCCTTCGCCGCCGATCGGTCCGGCACTGGGTCAGCGCGGCATCAACATCATGGGCTTCTGCAAGGAGTTCAACGCGAAGACGCAGGGCATCGAGCCGGGCAGCCCGTGCCCGACGATCATCACCTACTACGCCGATAAGAGCTTCACCTTTGAGATCAAGACACCGCCAGCGTCCTTCCTGCTCAAGAAGGCCGCCAAGCTGAAGTCGGGTGCCAAGGCGGCGGGCCGTGAGACGGTCGGCACCGTCAGCACCAAGCAGGTGCGCGAGATTGCCGAGCTGAAAATGAAAGATCTCAACGCGAACTCCGTTGAGGCCGCGATGCTGATCATCGTCGGCTCGGCGAAGTCCATGGGCATCGAGGTGAAGTGATGGCGAAGCTCCCCAAGCGTATCCGCGCCATCCGCGAAGCGACAGAGAAGGCCACGGCCGGCAAGGGCCCGCTGCCGCTCGATGAGGCGATCGGCCTGATCAAGGCCAACGCGACGGCCAAGTTCGACGAGACGGTCGAGGTGTCGATGAACCTTGGCGTCGATCCGCGCCATGCCGATCAGATGGTCCGCGGTTCGGTCAACCTGCCGAACGGCACGGGCAAGTCCGTGCGCGTCGCCGTCTTCGCTCGTGGCCCGAAGGCGGAGGAAGCCCAGGCCGCTGGCGCCGATATCGTCGGTGCCGAGGATCTGATGGAGACCATCCAGGGTGGCACCATCGATTTCGACCGCTGCATCGCGACGCCGGACATGATGCCGATCGTGGGCCGCCTCGGAAAGGTGCTGGGCCCCCGCGGCCTGATGCCGAACCCAAAGATCGGGACCGTGACGATGGATGTGGCCAAGGCTGTGCAGGACGCAAAGGGCGGCCAGGTGACCTTCCGCGTCGAGAAGGCGGGCATCATTCACGCGGGCGTCGGTAAGGCCTCTTTCGAGCCGGGCAAGATCGCCGAGAACGTGCGCGCGCTGGTCGATGCCGTGAACCGTGCCAAGCCCACGGGCGCGAAGGGCACCTACGTCAAGAAGGTCTCGCTGAGCTCGACGATGGGCCCCGGGATTGCCGTGACGACGGACAGCCTGTCCGCTCCGACCGCGGCCGAGTGATCGGTAGGATGGGGTTCGACCCCACCGCTGCCTGAAGACGGGTGGGGTCGAACCCCACCCTACGAATGCCCCCGGGGTCACTGGGGGCGGCCAGGCCGAAAGGTCTGGCACCTGTCCGAGACGGTGGGCGGCGAGGGGACCTTGCGGAAGTCCTGCCATAGACGGGGAACGACGGATCCAACCCGGGCCTTGCCCCGGTGCGGTCTTGGTCGGGACCCCGGACGGGCCCGAAGAGCGTGTCGCCCCGGGTGCGAACCCGAAAGGGAGGGGCGAGACGATGTGAGCCGGCGGCGGGGTCGTCCCGTCGCCAACTGTGGAGAAGACTGTGGATAGAGCCCAAAAAGCACAGGCGGTCGATGAGCTCGGCCGGATCTTTGCGGACTCTGGTGTCGTGGTGGTTGCCCACTACGCCGGCCTCACGGTCGCGCAGATGCAGGATTTCCGTGCCCAGATGCGAGAAGCTGGGGGCGGGGTCCGTGTCGCGAAGAACAGGCTCGCCAAGATCGCCCTGGAGGGTAAGCCCGGCTCCGGCATGGGTCAGTACCTCTCGGGTCAAACCGTGCTCGCTTACAGTGAGGACCCCACCGCCGCGGCCCGTGTGGCCGAGAAATACGCGAAGACGAACGACAAGTTCAAAATCGTAGGCGGAGCGATGGGGGATGCCGTTCTCGACGAGAAGGGCGTCAAGGCAGTGGCGGATATGCCGTCGCGCGAGGAGGTCATCGCCTCTCTCGTCGGCTGCATCATCAGCCCGGCCGCCAACCTCGCCGGCGCGATCACGGCCCCTGGCAGCAATCTCGCGGCGATCGCCCAGACCCTCGAAGAGCGGGAACAGGCGTGATGCTCACGGCGCGGCTCTGGGATCGGCGGTGCAAGGCCACCGCGAACCGGGACCACGAGACAACACTGGATATGGAAACTGGACATGTCGAAGATCGAAGACCTTGCTGAGAACCTCGTCGGCCTGACCCTCCTCGAGGCGGTCGAGCTGAAGAACCTGCTCAAGGACAAATACGGCATCGAGCCCGCCGCTGGTGGCGCGGTGATGATGGCTGGCCCCGCCGCCGGTGGTGACGCCGGTGCTGCGGCCGAGGAAGAAAAGACTGAGTTTGACGTCATCCTCCTCGAGGCTGGTGCCAAGAAGATCAACGTCATCAAGGAAGTCCGCGCCATCACCGGCCTGGGCCTGAAAGAGGCGAAGGATCTGGTCGAGGCCGGTGGCAAGGCCGTCAAGGAAGGCGCCAACAAGGAAGAGGCCGAGGAGATTAAGAAGAAGCTCGAAGAGGCCGGCGCCAAGGTCGAGCTCAAGTGATCTCGGCGCCCGCGGGAGCGACCCTGGGCGCGTGAGAGAGACCGGCGAAGGGGGCTTGCGCCTCCTTCGCCATTCGCGTTTTCGCGCATCCCTCCAAGGCCATCGCGGTGGTCTTCGACGGATGCGGGAGGGGCCCGAGAAGCGGCCGGCGGGGGCGCCGGACGTTCGGATAGGGCCCTGACCGACCCTGACCGGTGCCTGCCGCCGCCCCAGCGGTAGGGACGCCTGGAGAGGACCGAACCCCTATGGGACAAATGTTTTCCGGCCGTAAGCGCATCCGGAAGTTCTTCGGCAAAATCCGCGAGGTGGCCGAACTTCCGAACCTCATCGAGGTGCAGAAGCGCAGCTACGACTATTTTCTGGAGTCCGGCGATACGGGCACCCCGATTGACGGGGAAGGCCTGCAGGGCGTTTTTCAATCCGTCTTCCCGATCAAGGATTTCAATGAGACCGCGCTGCTGGAGTTCGTACGTTACGAGCTCGAGCTGCCGAAGTATGACGTTGAGGAGTGCCAGCAGCGGGACATGACCTATGAGGCGCCGCTCAAGGTCACGCTGCGCCTGATCGTGTTCGATGTGGACGAGGATACCGGCTCGAAGTCCGTGAAGGACATCAAAGAGCAGGACGTCTACATGGGCAACATGCCACTGATGACCCAGAACGGCACGTTCATCGTGAACGGCACCGAGCGCGTGATCGTCAGCCAGATGCACCGCAGCCCGGGCGTCTTCTTCGACCATGACCGCGGCAAGACGCACAGCTCGGGCAAGCTGCTGTTTGCCAGCCGCGTGATCCCCTATCGCGGCTCCTGGCTCGATTTCGAATTCGACGCCAAGGACATCGTGCATGCCCGGATCGACCGTCGGCGGAAGCTGCCGGTGTCCACGCTGCTGTTCTCGCTCGGCCTCGATCAGGAGGCGATCTGCGACTACTTCTACGACCGAGTGGAGTATGTGCGGCAGGGCGAGGCCTGGGCAGTGCCGTTCAATGCGGATCGCCTGCGCGGCACGACGCCGGCCTATGACCTGGTGAACGCGGCGACCGGTGAGGAGATTGCCAGCGCTGGCCAGAAGCTGACGCCGCGCAAGCTGCGCCAGCTCGCCGAGGCGGGTGTGGAGAGCATCCTCGCGCCCTTCGAGAGCATTCACGGCCGCTTCGCCGCCGTCGACATGATCAATGAAGAGACGGGTGTGATCTACGTCGAGGCTGGCGATCAGCTGGATCCGGAGGTGGTGGAGACGCTGATCGAGGCGGGCTTCGAGACCATCGAGACCCTCGACATCGATAACGTCAACCACGGCCCCTACATCCGCAACACGATGTCGGCGGATAAGAACTTTGGCCGCGATACCGCACTGCTTGACATCTATCGCGTGATGCGCCCGGGCGAGCCGCCGACCCTCGAGGCAGCGGAGGCGATGTTCCAGAGCCTCTTCTTCGATGCCGAGCGCTACGATCTCTCGGCGGTGGGTCGCGTGAAGATGAACATGCGTCTCGACCTCGATGCGCCGGACACGCAGCGGACGCTCCGCCGCGAGGACATCCTGGCGGTGATCAAGGCCATCGTGGACCTGCGCGACGGTCGCGGTGAGATCGACGACATCGACCATCTCGGCAATCGGCGCGTCCGCTCCGTCGGCGAGCTGATGGAGAACCAGTACCGTGTGGGCCTTCTCCGCATGGAGCGTGCAATCCGCGAGCGGATGAGCTCGGTCGAGATCGACACGGTGATGCCGCAGGACCTGATCAACGCGAAGCCCGCGGCGGCGGCGGTGCGCGAGTTCTTCGGCTCCTCGCAGCTCAGCCAGTTCATGGACCAGACCAACCCGCTCTCGGAGGTCACCCATAAGCGGCGCCTCTCGGCGCTTGGCCCGGGCGGTCTGACGCGTGAGCGTGCGGGCTTCGAGGTGCGCGACGTGCACCCGACGCACTATGGCCGCATGTGCCCGATCGAGACGCCGGAGGGCCCGAACATCGGCCTGATCAACTCGCTCGCCACTTTCGCGCGAGTGAACAAATACGGCTTTATCGAGACGCCCTATCGCAAGGTGATCGAGGGTAAGGTCACCGATGAGGTGGTCTATATGTCCGCCACCGAGGAGATGCGGCACACGGTGGCCCAGGCCAACGCGCGGCTGACGGCGGAGGGGCAGTTCGAGAACGAGCTTGTTTCAACGCGTAAGGCCGGCGACTTCACGCTGAGCCCCAGCGAGAACGTCACCCTGATCGACGTGAGCCCGAAGCAGCTGGTCTCGGTCGCCGCGGCGCTCATCCCGTTCCTCGAGAACGATGACGCTAACCGCGCGCTCATGGGGTCGAACATGCAGCGCCAGGCCGTGCCGCTGCTCCGCGCCGAGGCGCCGCTTGTCGGCACCGGTATGGAGAGCAAGGTGGCCCGGGACTCGGGCGCTGCGATTGCGGCCCGCCGCGGTGGGACCATCGACCAAGTGGACGCGACCCGTATCGTCATCCGCGTGACCGATGAGATGGAGCCGGGCGATCCGGGCGTGGACATCTATCGCCTGCGCAAGTTCCAGCGCTCGAACCAGAACACCTGCATCAACCAGCGCCCGCTGGTGAAGGTGGGGGATCGGGTGCAGGCCGGCGATGTGGTGGCCGATGGGCCCTCGACGGATCTCGGTGAGTTGGCGCTCGGCAAGAACTGCCTCGTCGCCTTCATGCCCTGGAACGGGTACAACTATGAGGACTCGATCCTCATCTCCGAGCGTGTGGCCAAGGACGACATTTTCACCTCGATCCACATCGAGGAATACGAGGTGATGGCCCGCGACACCAAGCTGGGCCCCGAGGAGATCACCCGCGATATCCCGAACGTCGGCGAGGAGGCGCTGCGCAACCTCGACGAGGCGGCCATCGTCTATCTCGGCGCCGAGGTTGGCCCGGGCGATATCCTGGTCGGCAAGATCACGCCGAAGGGCGAAAGCCCGATGACGCCGGAGGAAAAGCTCCTGCGCGCCATCTTCGGCG